>DNKW01000074.1 GCA_003488655.1 Candidatus Altimarinota bacterium
ACTCTTTTTATGTCTCATGGTGGGCTGGGCGGGGCTCGAACCCGCGACCTTGGCCTTAAGAGGGCCCTGCTCTACCAACTGAGCTACCAACCCAAAAACTCTAAAAGCAGAGAGAGTATATATAAATATTTTAAAAATCAAATCCGAGTTGCAAAAAAGTCATTTTTCGCGAGAATGAGATGAGAAAACAGAGTATTTTTCTGAATTTTTATACATTATTTTCTCATTCTATGAGTTTCAAAATAGTCGTGGCTTTTCTGTTCCTTCTAATAATTGCCGCAATATATACCTTCTCCTCCCTCCCCTTCTTCACAGATACGGCATTCTACAAGGACTATACCATCGGGTATATGCCACTTTTACGGAAGGGACTGTCCCTTCTTATGATTCTCGTCACTGCATACGGAGCGAACGTTACGCTCAATTTGATCCTGACGAGGAGCTTCGCTTCGGTGATCCGATCTAATACCCTCGCAAAAAAAGTATTTCCCCTCATTCATTGGGCCATATTCATTGCCGTTTGGATAGTGGCTGTATTCTTCATCCTCGGAACGCTCGGGGTAAATATCGGTGCTCTCATAACCGGAGCGGGAGTCGGAGGAGTTCTGTTCGCACTTGCGAGCAAAGAGTTTATCTCCAATCTCTTTGGAAGCCTCTCTCTTATATTCAGCAAGAACTTTAAAATCGGAGATACCATCAAAGTAAAGACCTTCACGGGAACGGTCGAGGAGATATCCCTTTCCTATACTCGCCTCGTCGACCGCAAAGGAACAGTGATTTTCATGCCCAATAAGCTTGTCATCTCCGAAACAGTGGAGAATCTGAGTATGGCACCCATGAAACGGGCGGATTTCACCTGTGAGATATCGGTTCTGGATGCGAAAGAACTACAGAAAATACTTGCGTCGATAGAGAAAGAAGTAAAGAAACTCGGGGATGACGACATGGAAATCACGTCCAGCATAGACGGGCTCACGGAAAAATGATATACAATAACTCTCAAGATAGAAACGATGACGGAAGATATGAGTTCGCTCAAGAAGGATGTATGGATGGTACTCGGAGGGAAAGTACAGGGGAAGAAATAGGATTTAAATAGTTTAGGGAAAAATAAATTGACAAATCAACTATAATCTTTACTATTAACATCACCAAAACAAAACCTTAAGGGGAAATATAATGAGTGAACACTTTCGTGTAAGATTTACTAAACAGGATGGATCTAGGCGGTATGAATTAACCTCGGTGAAATCCTTTCCTGGCCGGATGCTCTCCACTAAATATGGGGATGTCCTCATCACTCAAGGAAGTGATACTGTCCAACTTCCCCTGAAACGTCTTCTCGAAATCACCATGTACGCCCTAACCAATACAGATCTCGCAAAAAAGGGCGATCCGAGAGAGAAGTTCCTGAAAGAAATCAAACAAATGATGTATTCGAGCGACGGTTTTAATCCAGGAAAAACTCGTCTTGTTCAAATGTAAAAAAGAAAAGGAAAAATACAAAGGCTCAAACTTGAGCCTTTTTTTTGACTTTTCCCTCTTTTTCCATACGATACCGTCACTTCTCATCCGCCCGGGTGGTGAAATGGTAGATGTGTGACCTTTGCGAAGCAATGGGAGCCATACCCCCGAATACGAGTATCCGTGAAACGGTGCGACATATGAGAGGGGTACACGAGATTCGGGTGAGTTGAATCACAAAATTTATGCCCGGGTGGTGAAATGGTAGACACGAGAGACTCAAAATCTCTTGGCAGCAATGTCGTGAGGGTTCGATTCCCTCTCCGGGCACCATTTTGATAAAAACATGTCCTTCATGAAAATGAGGGATATTTTTTAACGAAAAAGTACGAGAGGGAATCGAATAGAAGGGTAAAATCGTTGCACGATTTTAGAAAGACAACGATTTGTCTTTCGTACCCGTAGCCGTCTCTGGCGATTGAAGAACTATTCCCTCTCCGGGCACCATGAGACATCAGAAAATCCCTTTGTAAAAAAAGGGATTTTATTATGGCTCAAGATTTCTGTAGGAGAAAGAATCGAAACTGTAGTGATACCGATGATCCCGCAGGCGTGAGAATCGGGGGAAAAGCCAATGGTTTGGCTTTTCGTCACAAGGCGGGCCCGAAGGGACGATTCCCTCTCCGGGCACAAAAGAAAACCCCAACCACTTTCGTGATTGAGGGAATTTTTATGTGTGAGAGAAACCATATGAGGTGTTTTCATAAATTCCTACCACAAGACATGTAAAACGGATCAAAACAAGCGGTTTCCTTTATTATCTCTGAAGCCCTTTCATGAAATCCGTATTTTTCTGCGAAAAATATAAGATACCCCAGTGGAGCGTCTTTTTCATCACCGACGGTAATGTGAGTAAGGCACGGACTGAGAAGCTCGTGTTTCTGAGAGAAAGCATCGAGAAAGTCAGTAAAATTCCAGACTGGTTTACCATCGACGACAAGTGAATGAGGACATACTTTGATACCCTTGTCAGGACAATCTGCTCGCGTGCACAATTCTTGAAATGAAAACTCTTTGGTAAGACTTTTTTCAGGTACAAGTACGAGGTGAATCCTGGGTGGTTTGAGCATGCTAACCTCCTGTATATTTGTGTTTTTGTTACGAATATTAACGAGCTTCCCGATCGATTTTTCTCTAGAGATTGTGCAAAAATCGATAGAAACGATCCTACCAGATAATAGAGTCAAATATTAAAAATTCATTAAAATTCAAAAGTTTTTTTATCGGAAAATGTAACAGAAATGTAACTTCCTAAAGGTATAAAGGTTTTTGTTTATTTTTTAACAAAATTTTTTATGAAAGCGGATGTATGCAGTCTCTCTGTGGAAAGAGTAGATACGAAGTATCTTTCGGATGAAGATCTCGTCACTATAAACAATGTCACTCAGGATATGTGGGCGGGAGAGTCCTGACTCTGAGAGCTGTCAAAGTGCCCTCTTTGCGAAAAAATACTTTCCAAAGAGGATATTTTCGGATATCTTCCAAAAGAGCAATTCTCCAATACTGTTGCGAGAATTATTATGGATGAGAATGTAACACATATACACTGTCCCGATTGCTGAGAAAATACCGATTTCATCTATGGATCGGATAACGTCGAGAAAATAAGAAAAAGATTGAAGGAAAGTGTTTCATTTTTAGTGGTTTGTCGCAATGAAATAGGAGATCTCGTCGGATATATGGATGGATACGTAGACTCTTTGAAAACTATTTTCGACCAAGAGCTCGCCTATCATTATTCAGATATCGGTTTTCAATCCGTGTGCGACCGGGTAGACAGTATCCTTGGCGGATGATCCCACGCCATGAACTTCATAAGCTTCTCCTCCATGGGACTTCTGGAAAAATACGCAAACTTTTTTACTATTTTCAAGATGTTCAACACATTTTTTGAGACCATCCCCGATTGCTATCTCCAAACTCCCGGAATTACCGAGCTCGATCGCAATAATAATATATACTCCGTACATAAAACCATGGGATGCAAACCTATCTGAATGGCCGATATAGACGAGTACCGCAATCGTATTACGCATATCGGGAAAGGGTATGAGAGCGATATTGTAGTATACGGAACTCCCATAAAAGATTTTCGCGAAAATTTTTCCATGGGAGTGAGAGAGTTCCTCCGGGCGTATAGGAAAAATCGATAATCTGGCTTTTATTATAGAAATAATTATACTGTCGTCCACTATATGAGATATCTTTTAGTCTCTAATAAAATCAGACATGGCAATATATGCATTTATCTACTCATTAACGGCGATACTTTCCATCATCGGGTGATGAAGAATTTTTAGCATACAAAGAAATGTTTCCGGATTTTTTTTCTTGTTATTCACTATAGCGGCATCGATATGGCTCCTCATTTATTACCTATTCTTCGCAAACATCTTAGGGGAGGATCTTCTTCTCCTCTTGTCTCGAATCGCATTCGCTCTATCAATAATAGGAGAATATAGTCTCATACTCTATATTTGGAATTTTCATAAATGAAATACTGCCCAAGCAAGGAGGAATTCAGTGTATATTCTCTGTATATTCGTCATATTGTCGATCTTTTATATATTCACATGATGAATAGTAAATTCTCTCGTATTTGACGCGGAAGCAAATACCTTCCGAGAAATCTATGGTCCGCTCGTCCTCATACACAGTATACTTACCATTGGATTCATTCCCCTGCTTATAACAGCTTCAACGATACGAATCAGAGAACAAAATTCTCTCAATAAAGTGAGACTGAAGATGATTGCCCTATCGGTTGGAGTACTTATGGGTACACTTATATTTTTGCAGTTCATATTGCCAATGTTTGACATATGGATTTTCGAAAAGGAAGTCTCTCTGTTGTTTGTACTATTCGTGGCCTCTATCGTCTATATAACGAAGCGATATTACTTTTCATGAATCGGATTTTGAATCGGGAAGATCATTATATATGGCTGCGTTTTCTTGCTCACGGTACTGATACTCAATATTGCCCGATTTATCTTTGGGCAATGAACGGGACTTTCTCTCTGATACTGGATAGACAAAGATATCTATTCGTTCATCGAAGTATTTATATCCATAGCGTCTTTTCTTATCTTGGAAAGGTTTTTCTCTCGAATATTTTTGAGTGTCACGTCAAGAGCGACAGAGTTGAAAATGCGGATAAACTCACTCAGCGAAGATATGTCCGGAATAACGAGGGAAAATGAGCTCTCTCAATTTTTATCCAATAGAGTAAAACAGATATTTAAAACGAGTCTCTTTGAGATTCGTAAATCTGACGGTACCTATTCAGAACTCGAAAATTTCTTCAATACCTATCCAAAAGAAAAGGCTTTCATAAATGATATGGTGTTTATCGAAGAAAATGGAAAAAAATTCAATAAAAGCGTGATGAATATGGAACTGAATAGAGATCAATTTATCGCCCTCCCCATAAGCGGTATGTGGAATGGGCTCCCGAATTGTTACTGAGTGATACTACTCTGACAGAAGTCTTTTGGAGATTTTTATGATACCGAAGAGATAAGTGCGCTCATAGGGCTTTCATTTTCAGTAGGAAGACAGTTAAAATACATCGATATGTACGACAAGATTCGAGATCTCTCTGAAAATCTGGACAAAAAAGTGGACGAAAAAACCATAGAATACAATGACCTGTTGAATCGACAAAAAGAATTCATCAGCGTTATATCGCACGAGATAAAAGCCCCTATTGCAAATGCCATTTTTCAGGCGGATAGTATCATCTACGATCTGGAAGATGCGTCTTTCCCGATAGAAACGCTGAAACAAGAACTGAGCCTCCTAAACAAAGAGCTCATAAAAACCGGCGAGCTTACGACGAAACTTTTTTCTGTCCAATACTTCGATACTCGATCGGTAGCTCTTTTTCGGGAACGAATCCAGCTCTCACAACTTCTTCGCACAGAGTACGAAGTATATTCTCGCATGTACGAACAGGTGCATTTCATCAATCTCATCGACGAAGATATGGGGTTTGTGAAAATCGATAAGATACAATTTCAGCAAGTCATAACCAATCTCCTGCAAAATGCCGTTAAATTTCTCGATAAAAAAGATTCGATTATACTGATAGAGGCGTATAAGAAAAAATGAGTTCTTTCCGTCACTATCGAGGACAATGGAAGAGGATTCCAATGAATGAATGTGGAAAGCCTATTCGACCGTTATACTACGGGAAGCGGGGAATTGCTCGGTCTCGGTATGGGTCTCTATCTCTGTAAAAAGATTATCGATATGCACGGGGGAACCATCACAGCGAGTACCGGAGAAAAACTCTGAGGGGCAAAATTTAGCATCAAGATTCCACTAAATTAGTCGTTCATAAAAATAGAAATATATGAATATTCTCATCATCGAAGATAATGTATTTTTGGCAAAAAGGATAGCCCGGGTATTTGAAGCCAAGATCATAGTGAATAGAGTAAAAATCCGGCATTCATTTTTGGAATTCCTTGAGGAACTCCCCATTATATCATCCTATGATATGGTTCTCGTGGATCTCAAGCTCTCTGAAGATACTTTGGAGCTTTGCGGATACAAAATTATCCGTGCGATTCGAAAAAAACAGATAAATATCCCCATCGTGGTGATGAGCGGATTTAGTGATATCGATAGGCTCCGCCTTGCTTTTGAGTATGGTGCGAGCGATTATATCATAAAGCCGATTCGGCTCTTGGAGCTCGAAATTCGAGTATTCAATTGGTTCAAAAATTATTATCTTTCCAACATCCCCTCGTCCGGATCTGTTCACTCTTATAAAAATCTCAAATATAATCTCGATAAAAATGAATTTTATCTGGACGAAACGCTTATCCCTCTGACGAGGAACAACAAATACATCCTCTCTCTTTTTTTTTCTCATCCAGAGAAACTTCTCCAAGAATCTTTTCTCTGTGAGAAAATATGGTGAGATATCTGTTTCAGTACCGAGAGGAATCTGCGGGTGAATATTCTCCGGCTCAAACAAGCGCTTCTTCCCTTTGGTATCGATACATGGATTCAAAATATCCGAGGGGAAGGGTATATATTTTTGGGGAAATAAAATACCATTTTTAGAAAATGGTATTTTATTTAACTCACTTTGCACACGTGTCATTCCGAGCAGAGTGAAACGAAGTCGAGGAATCCCTTTTTAACCGAGTTATATGGATTACAGTTATAAAATCTCTCGTATAATTCAGGTTTAGTAACTTCTTATAACATAGTGTCAATATACCGATTTAAAGGGATTCCTCCACTACGGTCGGAATGACAAAACTTCAATTCCTCTCTTTATTCTAAAATATAGCCCTGATTATACACGGTCTTTGGCATAAAATTTCCAGAGAGTTTTTTGCGGATATTGGAGAGAGTGACATTGATAGTGTTGTCAGAAACATCAGAAAGATGGTGTCAGCCCCAGACGTTTGATATAAGCCTCTCTCTCGTTACTATCTTTTTTTGATTTGAAAGAAATGTTTCAACGATGAGGCTCTCGTTTTTCGTGAGATACACTGAGTTGCTTCCAATTTTCGTTTCCTTCGTGACAGTATTGAAAGTGACGTCCTTATATCGTACAACCGGATTATTCACCAGTTCCCGAGGACGTCGGAGAATTGCCTTGATTCGTGCGATAAGTACATCGGGGATAAACGGCTTTGTAAGATAATCATCAGCTCCGAGCTCGAGTCAATATATGACATTCTGAGTGTCGCCGTATCCTGATATGATGATAATAGGAACGCGGGAATGTTGATTTTTTCTCAGCCAACGAATGATATCGAAACCCGTACCATCTCAGAGGGATATATCGATGATATAAAGCTCGGAACTCGCATCCCCATGGCGCATAAAGTCCTGATATCCATGGAAAGCGCTCGCGGCATAACCGCTGTTTTGTATTTTTTTCAGAATCTTGTTTGCGAGAATTTTCTCGTCGTCGATGATGGATATATGCATAAAAAATGAGGATAATATATGATATGAAGTATATATTACACTATATTTCTTTGTTTGTAAATACTTTCTTTTGACTTTTATATATTTTACATACTATGAGGTGTATGTACTCCTTATTTTTCCTTCCCATGAAATACCTCTTTTCACTCATTTTTCTCATCTCTATCGTATCCTCCACCCCTCTCGCATATGCGGACTTTTTCGAGGAGCAGATTGTTGGGACTGACCCGGAAACTGCCATGATTCAAGAGATAGGACTCAATAGTGTGAATCTGAGAGACGATAATGAAATGAGGCGATACAACAATACCCTCTATTTTATAACAAACATAAAAAATGAAACGATAAATCGGTTTAACAATAGGACTATTCCTCTCTATCGTCGGTACGATATCATAACGAGTCTCGATAGTTTCGCGTATACCATGAACCAATATTTCCTCTACCAGAAAAGATATGAGCAAACAAGAGGGAATGCATACAAAGAAACTGCGAGATACTATCTGGAAGATGCCAAATGAGTCTATGGTCGATTAAAAATATCTTTGAAAAATAGCGTGTACTAACAATGTTCCGCACCTCTTTATATACAAACCTCTCCGAAGGATCCTTCGGAGAGGTTTTTTGAAACTTTGTTTTGTATTTTCTCCAACTTTCCATACTATATCTCCGATATTATATCTCTTTGCCAAACATTCCAGAGTGCTCATAGAAGTCATACCATTCGGGGGGTCTATAGACAATAGATGACTCACCTATTTCGCCAGAGACGAACTTGCAAAAAGTATCCAGATCGGATGCCTCGTGGAGGTGCCCTTTCGAAATGCTATCGATTATGCGATCGTAACGAATAGAGAGAGTTCGGAGATTCCGGAAAATCCTAAATCCATAATACGAATCGTGACGAGCATTCCCCTTCTTGCTTCATATCAGATACAATCCATCTTTGACAGTTCCTCCTATTACTTCGTTCATGCCCACCATATTCTCTCACTTTTTCTCTCAAAAACACTCGTGAGATACTTGGAAAAAAAGAATTTCTTCGGACTTTTGCCACAGGTTTCCGAGAGAAGAAAAAATACGAACAACGTCATCGGTTTTTATCATCATACGAGTGACACTCCCTTTTTTCAAGCGATACGGGAGCGTATCAAGGAGGGTACTGTCATAGTATTTCCTGATGATTTTTCTATCGAAGCCTATCTGAGAATACATCCTCTCGATTCGGAGACGACACTTGTCATACCGGACAAATTGACAGAGACCAAGAAATACAAAGCTTTTTGTTCGGTATACAACGGAGAAAAAAATATAATCATTTGAACCAGGCGGATTCTTTATTATAATCTCTCACGCTATGACTCTATTCTCTATATAGAAGATTCGCTCCATAAATCGGCAATGCGATTCGGACACACGTACAAACATC
>DNKW01000021.1:0-3927 GCA_003488655.1 Candidatus Altimarinota bacterium
TTTTATGGTGCACCCAGTAGGAGTCGAACCTACAACCAACGGCTTCGAAGGCCGCTACTCTATCCAGTTGAGCTATGGGTGCAAATAGTTCTTTCCCTATTAAAGCCGATGCAGTATATGGAAAAAACTGTTAATTGCAAAATTTTTTTAGAGATTTGTTTTTCCTGATGGAATGGAGAGTCTACAAATATTTATATTTTCTTTGAAGCGAGAAGGGTATTCAGTATTTTTTCGCTTACGGATGCTATGGAATACAACGACATATCTTTTTTATCTTGTCTGAAGGGGGGGTTGGAGAGAACTTTTTTCAGAGATTCTTTCATTTCTGGAATGCTCATCGGACGGAAAAATAGCGCATTCTCTTTTCCGAAAAGAGCAGTGATGCTTGGAAGCAGGGAGGATGCTATGGGGAGATTGTAAGCAAGAGGCGCAAGGATGGGGAGTTCTGATCCTTCATAGAGGGAAGGAAGGACATAAAGAGAAGCGTTTTGATAGAGAAATCCGACTTTCTCTTCCTCGAGCACATTGTATATATGTACCCGACTTTGGAGTCAGAGCTGTATCAGTATGGAGCGTATCTCATGATAGGTGGGATCTTCCTTTCCAACGAGAACAAGATCAACATCAGCCATATCTTCCTTCAGCAAGAGGCTGTATGCTTGCAGAAGCCGGGGTATGTTTTTATATTCTCTTAAATCTCAGACGGAGAGGATGTATTTTTCGCCGACTCCTTCTTTCATGAGAAATTGTTTTACTTCATTCTCTTCTCCGGATTCCATTTCTCTATACATCGGTGGAATAATCTGAATTTTTTCCTCGGGAGTATCGAATATCTCGATGACATCACGTTTTAATACCTCGCTAAATACGATGATAGAACAGGATTTTCGTACACTCTTTCGAAGAATGAGATTTTTTCAATACCGCATCCAGACTCATTTCATGCGTTTTTCCGGATAGAAATAGGATATGAGATCAGAGAGGATAATAGTGCTTTTCCCGAAATAAAACAGAGGAATACTCGGGTGTGAAAAAAGTACCGAATCGAGTTTTTCTTTATAGAGTTCATAGGGAAAGAGCGTCTGCTCCGCGATGCTTCCTATTTTTGCGGAAGTTTTTACGACATGAAAACGAGGGGATTTCAAGATAGACTCTCCAAAATCTCAGTCGTTAAAAAAGAGCACGTATTGATTCGCGTCCTCATTTTCCAGAAGATACGAGACGAAATTCTCCATATATTTTCCCATGTATCCATGAGATGGGCCATACATACGGCAGTCTATTCCTATTCGCATTATGATAATACTTAAAGTGCTATATAAAGGGAGTATAGAGATTTTTTGAAATATTGCAACGAAATAAAAACTCGCATTTTCTCCGTTTCTCTATATACTTCCCACAATAATTATTTAAAAAAATCCATGAACTCCTCGTATCATACCGGAATATATTCCCAGATTCAACCTCACTTCTGATTCGTCGAAACTCTCGAGGGAGAGGTTTTTTTCGTCGGAAAACGCGAACGAAACGGAGCGCTCGACGGCGATACAGTGAAGGTTCAGGTTACCAAACAAAGTGCAGACGGGAAGAAGGCTGAAGCGAAAGTAATTGAGCTCGTGAAACGCACCGAGAAGGTATTGGTCGGGAGATACATCAAACGACCGAAGAGCACCTATGGATTCGTCCAGGTAATCGAGGGTTTCGGCGGAAAAGACATATTCGTGGGAGATCGCGACGCGCTCGGAGCGAAAAACGACGAAATCGTAACCATTCGGGTTTTCGGAGACAAAAACAAACCGCACGGAAAAGTGGTGTCCGTACTCGGACACAAGGAGAGTCCCGGCATGGCGGAACGGATCGTGTTTCATGAGAACGGGATAATAAAAGAATTTCCAAGAAATGTGGTTGCAGAAGCGGAGAAAATCGCCATGAAATATGACCCCAATTTTCGGAAAACAGAGGACTTTCAAAAAGGAAGTATTTTCGGTGCGGAGCAAGCACCGAAATGAGGCGTACGAGGGCAGTACGGTGAATGAGGAGCAGAGCGACAAGTCGAAAAGACGACTTTTTCAAAGTCCTCACGAATAGACCTCCGAAGCGAGTGGATCATCACCATCGACGGAACGGATGCGAAGGATCTGGACGATGCTATCTCCGTAAAGAAACTCCCGAATGGGAATTTCGAACTCGGAGTCCATATCGCCGATGTTGCTGAATATGTCACGGAAGATTCCGTACTCGACCGCGAAGCGTACCATCGCGGGACGAGCATATATACCCCCGATGAAGTGATCCCCATGCTTCCGGAACACTTGTCCAACAATCTCTGTTCGCTCCATCCGGGAAGCGCGAAGGCGACCCTCAGTATTACTCTTGAGCTCGACAAGACCGGGAAAGTGCTTCACTCCCGAATCGACGAAACGCTTATCGACTCAAAACAGCGGTTTACGTATGACGAAGTACAAGAAATCATTGACGAATTGGATGGAAAGAAAACCGGAATTTTCGAAAAATATCCAAGAGAAATCATCGAACTCCTCAGAAACGGACTTGAGCTCAAACGGATTCTCGACAAGAGGCGGGCGCGGGAAGGGAAGATAGATTTCGATCTCAAGGAAGTGAAGATTACGACCGATGCTGCCGGGAAGGTGGTGGATATATCGAAGCGGGATCGAAGCGAATCGCACAAAGTCATCGAGGAATTCATGATCCTCGCGAACGAGGAGGTTTCCCGATTTTTTAGCGAGAAAAAAATTCCATTTCTCTATCGGGTGCACGAGAAGCCGAGCGAGGAAAAGGCGGACGAGCTCATCGCTCTCTTGGACCACTACGGGTACAATCTGTCCCGCGAAATGCTCAGTCCCCGATCCCTTCGCGAGATTATGGACACTCTCCACGAAAAGGACTACTATTTCGTGCTCTCCAAACAGATCCTCGGGAGCATGTCCAAGGCGATTTATTCCGAGGAAATTCTCGGACATTTCGGACTGGCTCTTCACTACTATTCCCACTTCACTTCCCCGATTCGACGCTACCCAGACCTCCAGATCCACCGAATTATCAAAGCCTATATTCATAAGAAACTCGACAAAAAAGAACTTGTTCGATTCGCAGGATTATTGCCGAAAGTCGCGAAACATACCTCGACGACCGAGCGCAAAGCAGAAAGCATCGAGTATCTTATCCGAGATATCAAGATCATCGATTATATGCAGGATAAAATCGGTCAGATTTTCGACGGGATGGTATCATCCATCGGAGACCACGGGATCTATGTCGAGCTCCCGAACGGTATCGAAGGCCTTGTCTATATGCGCGATATGCGCTCGACCCACCATTTCGATGAACGCGCCGGAACGCTCAAAAGTCTTTCCGGAGGCAAGACCTACCGGCTCGGCGACCCGATTCGTGTACGGGTAATACAGGCGGACAAAACGCTCAGACGACTCGATTTCGAGGTGGTGAAGTAAGAGATATCTTATCTAAGAACTTTAGTATAAATCTATTAAAAAGCTCCTTCTGAAAGTTTGGAAGGAGCTTTTTAATTCTTGAAAAACAGAAAAAATCATCAAAACTTGATTTTTTATAAAAAAGAATATGATACCCGCTTACTTCTTATCTTCTCTTATGAGTACTTTTCTCCTCATTACCCTTTCGCTTATAACGCTCCTCATGATTTCGACGGGAGTGTTCTTGCTCTCGAAACGGTTCAATTTTCCTTATACAGTCTCACTTGTCGGGGTAGGCCTGCTTATTGCGCTCGTTTCGGAGTTTTCGATTTTTGCGTTTTTGGATGACTTTCGTCTGACTCCGGATATCCTCCTCTATATATTCCTCCCGATTCTCCTGTTTGAATCTGCGTACAATATAAAATACAAGGAAATGCTTCGTTCCGCGAAGGCTATCTCGCTTCTCGCGATCGTTTCC
>DNKW01000021.1:4021-22304 GCA_003488655.1 Candidatus Altimarinota bacterium
ATCGTTTCCGCGTTTCTCATCGCGGTGTTTGTCCACTATGGAGCACTCCTTTTTGGGTACCATATACCGTTTCTCGTGGCACTTCTCTTCGGAACACTTATTTCCGCGACCGATCCTGTGGCGGTTCTGGCACTCTTCAAGGAACTCGGGGCTCCTCGCCGTTTGACCCTCATATTTGAAGGGGAATCACTCTTCAATGACGGAACGGCGTTCGCGCTCTTCCTCGTGATTCTCGCGTATCTTGAGTCGGTTTCCGGATTCGCATCGGATGGACACGGAAATCTCTATAGTATCGTCGCGAACCATCTTTTTGGAACGGGAACGGGTGGGCTTATCATAACCGGAATCATCTCTTTCCTCCTTATGATTTTGGTCGGAATGCTCTTCGGTTCGTTCATCGGGGTCGTATTCTCCAAGATTATCGAGAAGATCAAGAACAATGAGTTTCTGGAGATTATGCTCACGCTCATCCTCGCTCATACGACCTTCATCCTCGCGGAAGTTCTCAATCACTTCCTCTTACCGGTTTCAGGCGTCATCGCGACGACTCTCGCAGCACTCGTGGTCGGGAACTACGGACGGTACAAGATCAGTCCGAAAGTTGAGGAAACTATGGAACGATTCTGGGGATTTTTCGCCTTCATATCCAATTCGCTCGTATTCCTCCTCGTCGGAATTATGATCGTCTCGCTTGGAATCGACTGGAAAGTCATGACTGTTCCGGTTGTAATCGCCATCGCGGCGGTTATCATCGCTCGCGCCATCAGCGTTTACGGAATCATCGTTCCGCTGAATTGGACGAAGACCGAGGAGGATATCCCCGTCTCCTGGCTCCATATGCTCTCGTGGGGAAGCCTCCGAGGAGCGCTCGCCATCATTATGGTACTCCTTATCCCGGAGTCGCTCACGCTTGCCGGATGGGACTTTCCCTTCTCTATCCGCGACTTCGTGCTCGCGCTTACAGTCGGGTGTATAGTATTTACCACCTTTATCAAAGCGACGACTATTATACCGCTTATGAAGCATTTCAATATCGATAAGCTCCATGAGATAGAACAGGTGGAACATGTGGAAGGCAAGATGATCATGTTCCTCGAAGTCCTTGCGAAAATCGGAAGTCTCAAGGAACGAGGGTACATTATCCACGAGGAATATATGCTCCTGTTTGAGAAATATTCGAGAGAGCTCGAGGGAGTTCGACAGGAACTCGATGAGCTCATGCAAGAAAAAGGCGAGGCGATTACCGGACTCATTAAACGAGTTATCACGCTTCATGCACTCGGGATAGAGAAATTCTCCCTTAAGAAACTCTATATGTACAACGAGATATCCGAGCGGGAGTTCAAGATACTCCTGCGCAAAAACGAATCCCAGATTCGTCGTGTCGAGACCGGACTTCCTCAGATCAAAGGAGCAGATGAAAAAGACACAGTCAATATCTTCGAACGCCTCACGGAAACGGTTTCTGCTTGGCTTCACCGAGATGTAAACCCTATTCTCTCCCGATTTATACTTGTGCGATCCCGACTCGTCATGACGGATAGTGCCCTCAAAGGTCTCATAGTCTTCGAAGGAGTGGACTTCATCGCCGGACGCAAGGAATTCCGCGAGATACAGGAGCTCTACAAGAGCTTCCATGAAAGCGCGCAAAAAGAGCACAGCGAGCTCTTTGCAGAGAACAAAGACCTCCTCATCGAGTTCGATTCTGAGCTCGCAAACAAGTCGCTCCTCAAACAGCAGGAAATCATCGTGGAAGACCTCTTCCAGAAAGAGATAATCTCCCCGAAACTCTACATACGGTTCAAGGAAGAAATTGAAGAGAAGATCTATGAATAAGGAGAAGAATAAAGAGCCCGAGAGGGCTCTTTAATATGGTGGGCTGAATTTTGAAAAAAATTTCCGACTCGGCGACCCGATTCGCGTGCGAGTAACACAGGCGGACAAAACCCTCAGACGACTCGATTTCGAGGTGGTGAATTATTTCCCACTCCACGCCAATTCTTTATTCTGCTTTTCTTTCATTACCAAGAGATCCTTGAAGAGGGCTTCTTTCGTTGCTTTTCCAAGTTTCCCGAATTCTTCCGGAGTTATATTTCTGTCTGTTTGGTATGAGATAAGCGCCGCACGGGTGTTTTTCCCAAATATGGCAGTGTCTTTCTGGGCGAAGTAACCAAGAGACTTCAGACTCTGTTGGAGACTACGAACATGTGCACCAATCTCATTTGCCTTTGGCGAACCGAGTCCCTGTACAAAGAGAGTTACCTCCTTCTTTTGTGCTTTTAGCTGCTTCTCCTGTTCCGCTTGTATGAGAGCGAGACGCTTTTCTTCTTGTGCTTTCTCCAGGGTGATACGAGCCTCTTCGGCTACTCGTATTTTCTCGTTTTCCGTGTAGAGAGCATAGATTTGTTGGAGTTTGGCACGGGTTTTTACTCCGTAGTACCCGGCGCCGAGATTTTTCCTCGATACCACGAGCTGGTTCTCTATCTGAAAATCGTAGATGGCATTCTCCAGAATCTTGGAATTTTTCCCATCGATGGCACCGCTGTAATAGGAAAGACGGGAGAGGATAGTTTGTAGTTCCTGTATCTTTTCCACCTCCGTATTCTTGCTGATGGCACTGTTGAAAATATTCAAGACCTCCTCTATTTCTGTAACTTTCTGCTCTTGTTGTTTTTTATAGGTTGCCGTATTGATTTTCGTTATTTTTACTTGGGAGAGATCAATGGTTTTTGTATCTGTTTCCTCTTTTTTGCTGATGATTTTTCCGATGACGCTCCGTTTCCCCCATGAGAGGGCACGACGGAGCCCCTCTTCTCCTTGTCCCATCCAGATATCGAGTCGATCCGCATCGTATCCGCGGGATCCGGATGACACTATGGCACCTCCTCGGTCATCAACAGTCCCCACTCCGAGTCCTTCGAGATATATCTTCGTTCCGAACGCGTATGTTTTCGGTCCGGCAAGCATTCCCGGGTACACCGCTTTTCCGCTCGCACCGTGCGTTCCGTTTCCGTTGAGGCGGATATCTGCTTCATAACTTCCTTTGAGATAGAAGCTCTGATTGGGAAGTGGAGAGTAATAGGCGGTGACGATGAATTTTTGATTTTCTGTATGGTCTGCACCGCCCGCAAACACGGGAGAGAAAGCGGAGAGTAATTGGATAACGATGAGACTTAAACTAATGTTTTTCACGGGGAATATATTTTTATTTGGTAAATGACGATTTCATTGTATCATATGAACAACACATCTGGCAAAAGAACAGGTATTGACTATATTATGAAATATGTATAAAAAATCTTTTTATCTCACCGAGCCTGTCGGGAACAACGCTTTTTCTTATGAAAAAAGAGCGAACAAATCACTGTTCGTTCCCTCCCTTATGAATGGAAATTTTTCAGACATCAAGCAGGGAAGCGAAACGGTGTTTGAAGATTTCGATGAAAAAAACATTCTCCGGTCTTGCACGGGACTCCGGAACTTTGTCCGTATGGAGTGGAATGGGATTCCGATGAGAGTATTCGATAATCACAACCATGCCCTCTATTTCTGGTACGAAGCGCGGAGTCATGGAATAATCGGTACGAAAAACACCCTCGTGCATATCGACGAACACTCGGATCTCTGGGAGAATGCAAATAATCTCCCTTCTGGAGAACTGAAACTGAAGGAAGTGTTTCATTTTACGAATCATCAGTGCAATGTCGGAAATTATATAGAGCCGACTCTCCGAGAGGGGTTGATTGAAAAAGTCCTCCGTATCGAGGATACTATAGGGATGGGAAAATACGCTTCCTATGAGAAATGAGAAAAAGAATCCCTCATTCTGAACCTGGATTTGGATTTCTTCGCTCCGGAATTGGATTATATTCCTTTCGAGGACAAGAAACGAATCATCCTGCATTTTGCCCGTCAAGCGAAACTCATTACGGTTGCGACCAGTCCGTTTTTTATCGATCAGAAGCGCGCGATAGAGATGCTCGGGAAGGTGTTTGAATTCGGAGAGAACTAAAAATCCCACTTTCAAGTGGGATTTTTTTTAAACTGAATATTATTTTTTCACACTCATTTTATTTACCACTATTTGCTGGATGAGCATGAAAAGCGTTCCGATGAGCCAGTAGATTCCGACTCCCGCAGGGAAAAAATAGGTGGAACCGGCAATCATAATAGGCATTCCCCAGAGCATAAACTTATTCATAACACTCGGATCGGGCATAAAAGAAGGTTCGGTTTCCGCGTATTTTCCGTTTTTCTTCTCTATAATCTTTTTCTCAAGTTTCTCCAGTTTTACTACGTCATCTTCTTTCGGAAGAGAAAGCTTGATTTGAAGCCACTGAGCTCCACCGACCGCGAGAGCGAGAACAATCCCAGTAACGCCCCCGATAGA
The DNA here is from genome assembly GCA_003488655.1 of Candidatus Altimarinota bacterium. Taxonomy (GTDB): domain Bacteria; phylum Patescibacteriota; class Gracilibacteria; order BD1-5; family UBA2023; genus UBA1545. The sequence continues at coordinate 8,412 of DNKW01000021.1, forward strand.
GAGAAGATGGATTCCAAAGAACACCGTATCAATCTTGGAGATATCAAAGCTTGCAAGAGGAGAGTAGAGATAATAGTAATTGGAGAGAAGGGTAATCTCCAGTACTACCCAATAGAGGACGATGAGGAGGGGCATCTGAATGAGAAGCGGAAGACAAGATCCGAGCGGATTTACCTGTTCTGCCTTATAAAGCGCCATAAGCTCCATCCCGATTTTTGCCTGATCACCCTTGTATTTTTCTTGGAGCTCTTTGATCTTCGGTTGTATCGCCTGCATTTTCTTGCTGTTCGCAAGTATGTGGTGTTGCGGAACGAGGAGGATGATTCGGATAAGAATGGTTACGAGAATGATTGCGAGCCCGAAGCTGTATCCCGGAAGAGTGGAGATAAGAAAAGCGAAAAGATTGTAGATCGGCGCATAGAAGAGATTTCGGAAAAGGGATCGGAAGAATCCGGGAACCTCTCAGACAGTATCTCCGTAAGAGGTTTTTCCGTTTACTGTCAGGCTGAACTCGTATTTTCCCGGTGATTGGAAGAGCTTGTAGAGAGGGGAAATATCAAGTTTTTCTTTTGCTCCGTTTTCAATCGTGAATGTTTTGCAGAATTCTTTTGGAGGATTTGTGAGAAGATTATGATCTTTTTTGATGGAAAAATCGCGACACGTGTCTATAGTGATGCTTGCGGAAGTGGTATTTTGCACTTCGATCACGGGAATATCGGGAGTCACATACGAGGTCGCCCCGACATGGAGAATTATCTCGTTGCTCGGAGTGGTATTTTGCGTTGGAGCTGGGAGAATCCAATTGAGTGCGATGAGAGTGATGAAAAATATGAGGAGGAAATTCAGAAGACGAGTGTTCATTGATGGAAAATTAGAATTTTAAGATAATGTTTTTCTTATGCTTTTGTGACCAAAAGTCTTCAGAGGCGAATATAAGTGAAAAGAATATTTTTTCTCGTCTGAAAACAAAGCCAGTGAATATCTTCTGGTTTTCCAAGGCTGTTTCGACATCGAAATAAAAATTCTTTTCACTCGATAAATTGTTTAATCATTTGTTTATAAATTGGTGTCCTCGACAAGAATCGCAAGCCCCGCTCGGTCGAAAGCCAAACCATTGGCTTTCTATCCCGCTTCTCGGGATACCTCGCGTTCGATTCTATCGCGTTTGTGTGTAAAATGGTGTCCTCGACTGGAATCGAACCAGTGTCTGAGCCTTAGGAGTGCCCTGTTCTATCCACTGAACTACGGGGACGAATGTACTATTGCTTTTCTCTCAAAAATCCATACTATTGACCCCGAGAAAACCCCTGTACTATATGAAAAATACAAGAAAATGCAAATCATCTTCAATAAAGTAGAGAAGTTCCTTGAAACTCCTTCCATACTCCCGAAAATCATCATCATCTATGGGCCGACCGCTTGCGGGAAAACGGCTCTTTCCATCTCGATAGCGAAGTATCTCGGAACCGAGATTATCAGTGCGGATTCGAGACAGATTTATCGGCATATGGACGTAGGAACCGGGAAGATTACCCGGGAGCAAATACAATGAATCCCTCATCATATGCTTGATATCCGAAACCCCGATGAGGAGTACTCGGTCGGCGAATATCAGAAAGAGACGTTTGAGATAATCCAAGATATGCACAGTCGAAAAAAAGTCCCGATTCTTTGTGGAGGAACCGGATTATATCTGGATTCCGTCGCATTCCATTTCGATATCCCGCCGATGAAACCGGATTGGGAATATCGGGAAAAACTCGACAAAATTCGGTGCGAGAAAGACAATGAATATCTTTGGAAGATGCTCCATGATTTGGATAGAGAATACGCGGAAACAATCCATCCAAACAGCCATCATGCGGTGATTCGAGCACTTGAGGTACTCGAAAAAACGGGAAAATCCAAATCAGAGCTTCGAGTAAAAAAAGACCCACTCTTCGATATATTATTCTTGACTCCATACGACGGAGATCGTGCAAAACTCTACGAAAGAATCAACGCCCGCATAGAGGAGATGTTTGAAAACGGTCTGATGGATGAAGTGAAGAGCATTTTAGAAAAGTGATACAATTCCGATTGTAAGGGACTTACTACCATCGGATACAAGGAAGTGATCGAATATTTCGATGGGAAGTGTACTTTGAATGAATGCAAAGCGAAGATTCAGCAGGGAAACAGGAATTATGCGAAGCGGCAGTTGACGTGGTTTCGGAAATATGAGGAGTGAAATAACTAAAAATCCCGAGGTACTCGGGATTTTTAGTTATTTCGTCAAAAAACTCGTCAATTTCTTCAAGAGCTCGAAAGGGATTCGTTCCCACATCTCGAGCATTTCCCGAATGTGATCGATAAATTCCATAGTTTTCTCCACTCTTCCGAGTATGATATAGAGACGAAAGAGCACAAGGGAAAGAAGTGTTCCAACGATGATTGAAAATACTATGAGAACAATATCGAGAATAAGCTGGGTATCCATAAGAATAGAAATTAAGAAGTAATTTTAGTTTCTCCATCTTCTTTGTCGTAAAATGAGAAATTTTTTATAAATGTACGAATCTCTTCCTCGGTAGTTATACTCTTGATGGTTCCATCACTCATTTTTACGATTGCCGAAGGAATGATATCTATTTTCAAAGTTTTTCTGAGTTCTTCGCTCCCTTCTTCCATGATGATTCTCAGAGAACCTGACTCGATCCATGCCTTGGTAAAGAGAATAGGAAGCATAGTGAGAAAAAATCTCGTGAAAGGATCGTTATCGCGAATGCAGAAAAGAGCATATCTTTTCTCCTCCCCGAGCTTCTCATAAGAAGAAGCCTCTTTGAGTGTGAATGTGCTTTCTTTGAGTTTCTCATAAGTCCAAGCACCCGTTTTTTCTGCGTATTCTTTGCTCGTCTCGAATCATTTCTTAGCCATATCCGTTGCTTTGCCGCTCAAGATGGTTGCCTGATCCTTAAAATTTTTCCAGTCCATCGAAAAAATTGTTAGTGGTAATATATATTTCACGCTTTATTGTATCATTCTTTGTGCTTAAAGCAAATTTCTGCTCGTTTTTCTCTTTTTCGAGATTCATAAATTGTTTTTTGAATACCTCTATATCGAATACCCGTGCCGCGAGAGAATACTCATAATTGATGCTCCGTATGAATTCATCGGTCTTTTTTCCATAGCTTATGGCAAAAAACGGGATAGCATGGACCAGTGAGAGTATCAAGCTATGAAGCCGCATACCGATAACGAACTCAAGCTCTTTGTAAGTTTCGAGCGTTTCCCGAAGATTTTGTGTGGAATGAAGCTGATATTTCTCTCGGATATTTTCGAGAAATACATCATCGTTGGTAATGGGATTTTCTCTGTGAAACGAATGATTGATAAGAATAGGTTCATATCCGTGGGCCATCAGGAAAGTGATGATTTTCTCAATGTTTTCGAGTTCATCTTGTAGGAATCCCGATCGGAACGAGAGTCCGATTTTCGGTCGATGCTTGATAAGGAGTTTTGGGATTTCCGGATCATAGGAGAGGACGGGGTCTCGAATCAATACGCTTTTTATTCCAAGAGCTTCCAGTGTTTTTTTGCTCTCGACATCGCGAACGGATATATGGATATTTTCCCCCGAAAAAAGCGAACGGATTTTCCGCTCATTTTCTTTTTTAATGTGAATCCCGAGTGACCAATATGTCAGAGGTTTTCCGAAAAATTTCGCGAGCCAGACTCGAAGTTTCCATTGTCTGACGATCTTCTCGAAAGATTGTCATTCCTCGTTATCATACAGGAGGCCACCACCACCGACGATGATAGCGTCGGATGAGCGAATAGTGAGAATAGTCTGTAGGAGATACCAGATATTATGGATCGGTCGCGTTTTCAGATGATTGGGAAAATAGGAAAGATATTCAATCATTGGATCCTCGGGTAGGAGTGAACTTTTTTCGTCGTACGTGAAAAAAGAAAACGACGCGTTTTTGTAGCGGTTTTTAAGATACTCATATTCCTGCAGGAGGATGAGTTCATCTCCGAGATTATAGGCACCAGTCGCGGTGAAGAGAGAGAAATGCATAATTACTTTGCTAAATTTTTAATACAATATACCATCCTGTCTTGGAGTCCAATGAGCGTATCCGGAATAGCTTCGACGATTCGCTCCACCGTCTTTCGATCGTACCCCATAGAGAGGAGGGTGTCGGTAATCTCGACATTTCCTGGTTTCCGGAGTGGAGTCTGAGGAGTTTGCTCGGTGATGTCGTCGATGCTCACTTTGTGTTTGAGTTCGACGATGATTTTTAGAGCCATCTTTTTTCCGATTCCGGGAAGCGAAGAGAGGAATTTCTCGTCCCCTTCATCGATGGCTTGTATGAGGAGACGGGTTCCCATGGAAAGCATGGCAAGAGCGGTTTTTCCTCACACTCCGCTGACTTTGAGAAGTTTCCGGAACAGGGCTTTTTCTTCGCGGGTCTCGAACCCGAAAAGCACCTCGGAGACATCGGTGATATGGTGGTGGATAAAGAGGTTTGCCACTTCCCCGATACTGACATTCGACAGGGTACGAATTGGCACGAGGATCTCGAAGCCGAGACCGGTTCCAGTTGCGATGAGGTCGACTTTTCCGTCCTCGATGGTGAGGATGGATCCGGAGAGGTGAGAGAACATGGAGAGGACAAGTGAAAGGTTAAAATAAAAAGGAAAAAAGCTGAAAGATCTACTTCCAACTTTTCTGTTCTCGGTATATTCAAACTATAAAAACAGTTTTTCCGCTTATTCTGTAGACTATTTTAAATTTGTATTTTGATTCCACGATACTTCTGTATTTCTTGTCTAGCTCGGGTCATATAAACGGGTATTCTTCAAGAAGGCGTATGCTTTTGTAAATATAATCCTGTACCTGATTTGCATAAAATAAATTATCTTTCGCGATATAATCCACAATGGAGGTTATGCTATCTATAGCCCTACTTAAGATTTTTATCTTGTACATTCTTTGTTATGTTTAGTGAAAATATTATTCTTAACCATCACAAAAGCCGTATCTAAATCGTAAGACACCCCTGTATTTTCAAATTCCTCCTCCGAAGCGGACAAGTCCTGTATCTGCTCAAAACTCAATCCTGCATCTTTGAGTGTTTGTGCTTCTTCTTTTGATAACATAGCTCTAAAAGGTGAAAAGATAGTGTTTTTAATATAAAAATAGTATATTTTTTTTACCCTCCAATGCAAATTTAAAATTTCCCAGTGATAAAGTCTACTTTCCCGTCCTCGATGGTGAGGATGGCTCCGGAGGGGTGAGAGAACATAAGGGGTCGGTTGATAAGAATAGAGTATAAAAAGGAGTATAGCTGGAAAGGGAATTTTGGCGAAAATAAAATCCCCTTGTGGGGATTTTATTTAAAGTTATGAAAGCGAAATTTTATTGTGCATTAATGAGAACGATAAGTGAGTCGTCTGCACCAACGGCAAGTGCTGATCCATTAGCTTTTACAACTCATTTAACTATTCCAGTAATTGAATCCTTTGCCACCGATGTATCGTTGTTGGCAGTATCGAGACCTACTTCATAACGAACCTTTTGACCACCTGCTGTACCTCCCCCATCGGTATTCGCTTTTTTATCTACATTTCCAAGATTTTCGAATGCAGTAGAGACTTCATATTCTCCAAATGCAATATCATTATTGTCGGATGCTACTACATAGGCATATGCACAATCCGGAGTATTTGCTGGTGTGCCACCATTGTTACAGGGTTGTCCAAATTTGGAATCCGTTGGAATTTTCCCAAGGTATTTTGCTAATTCAGACTGTAGAGTACTTCCTTTTGGATACTCGCTTACATCCTGATAAGATTGTTCTATTCCTCATTGTAATGCCTTTACATCGTTGATTCTCGTCGTATCGCGAGCTTTTTGGATCTGACTCGTATAAGTGGCAGTTGCACCGGTCGCGAGAATTCCGATTATAGTGATAACTACGAGCAATTCTATAAGGGTAAATCCTCGAGTAGTATTTTTGAGTGTAAACATAATAAAAAAGAAAAGTTATAAAGTAACGGGAAGTAGTATATACAATGTTTTTTAAAATGTAAATAAAAAAATAGGACTTTCCTGTTTTTTGTGGTACTATTTACTTTTTGAGTGAGAGGATTTTCGTGATAAAAACGACTATGATAATGAGAACGAAGAAAAGTATTATTTTCCCGATCTTGTCGAGAAATATGGCGGCCATCCCGAAAAGAAAAGCGAGAGAGTAGACGAAATACCGGACGAAGTTCTCGGACATGCCCATATTGAGGAGTCGGTAATGGAGATGATGAATACGATCTCCCGAGAGCGGGTTTTTTTTATTGTAAAGTCGCATCAGAATGACATAGAAGGCATCAATCAGGTAGATTCCAAGGACTGTCGCAACGGTAGCGATTTTCCCGCCGGCTATGATTGCGAGAGTTGCTATCATAAAAGCAATGAACATCGTCCCGGATTCGCCGAGAAGTACATGGGGTTTTATGTTGTAAAGCCAGCTGATGAGAACGGAGGGGATGAAAATCGCGAGACAAAAAAGTACAAATACAGAATTGGCTTGGGAGAGGGGTGAGGGGTCGATCAAATAGAGCTTGATGGTCAGTATTGCCATCACAAGAAGCGTGACAAACGAGAGACCGGAAGTGAGTCCCGGAATTCCGTCCGACCAGTTGACGGAATTGAATACTACCACATACCAAATAATCGTGAAGATAAGAGGGATCAAATAGATCTGAAGAGATCCGAGAACGACATAGTATTGATCCAGATAGAGGACTCAGCCAAATATATTGGAAATATACCCAATCTTGATGCTCGTGATTCCGATAATCGCCCCAACACCGATTTGCATCATGAGTCGGATTTTGGCTGGCACGAAGAATGGTGTATCTCGGCGCATCTTTCCGAGCTCCTCGGCGGTTTTCTTCACGTCGCTCTTGCTGGCACGATCAAATTTATAAATCGTGTCGAGATCGTCCACGAAACTTACGAGCGTGACGATCGCACCGAGCACGAGAATGATAAAAAGCCTGCCTTGATTTATGTCACTGAGGAGTGGATGAAGGAAAATCGAGAGGAGGAAAAAATTGAGATAGAGTATACTTCCGATACCGAGCGGTACCGGTTTTCTTTTGTGTCCGTACGGAGCCGGATTATCGAGGAGTCAGAAACGAGAAAAAAGATATTTCCCGATATGGAAAATAAGGAATGAAGAAGTAAGGGAGGTAACGAAAAAAATACCGAATTGAAAGAAGAGAGAAAGTGAAAGGAAGTTCATATTTTTTGAAATTATTTTTATACCAAAGAAGTATAAAAGAAAGTTTCGTTCTGTCACCTTTTTCTTTTATTTTCGTATCAAACATTTTTCCACATATTTCTCCGAAATATTTTGAAACTCGGCAAGTTCCTGTGCAGTGAAGCTTCCTCATTTGAAATTCGGATCGAGAGTATGTTCTCCCCGATAATTCTGGAGACAGTACTTTTTCGCTCCCCCAATCAAGACACCTATTTTTTCTATATCTTCGGAAGAATGTACTCATTTGATGACTGTCGTGCGGAATTCATAGTCCGGAGCTTTTGTTTTGATGAGTTCCATACTCTTTTCGTACCTGAGGATATCGATGTCCTTTCCGGTAATTTCACGGTATTGTTCAAGCGTATGTTTTACATCCATGGCGATATAATCGATGAGATTTTCTTCCAAAAGCCGTTCCAATACCTCCGGATTACTCCCGTTGGTATCGAGCTTCACGAGAAAGCCGAGGCTTTTAATCTTCTGACAGAATTGTGGCAAATCCGCATGGATGGTCGGTTCCCCTCCGCAGATTACCACCCCATCGAGGAATCCCTGCCGAGTTTTCAGGAATCGAAAAAATATCTCCTCGCTGATGAAATCATGGCGGATTTTCTCTATCTCTTCTGGGAGGACGAACTCGGGATTATGACAAAATCCACACCGGAGATTGCATCCCGGTGTGAAAATGATCGTCGCAAGCTTTCCCGGATAATCGAGGAGCGTGGATTTTTTGATGGCGGAGATTTGCATATTATGCTACTTGAAACTCCGCTATAAACTTCGAATTCTCCGTGGTGCATTCGTTGAAATACTCACGAGTGTAGAATTCGGATTTCTTCCCGTTATTGAACTGGCTTACTGGACGGTAGTATCCCATAACGCGAGTATATATTTCACATTTCGTACGAGTTTGTTCAACTCCATCCTTATCGATAAATGTTGGCATAGTATTGGGGGTTATGAATATATAATTAAACTACTTCTTCACTCATTTCTTTCATCTTATCTTCATCCGCCGTGTAGTTCACTCGGAAATCCATATCGTACTTCTTTCCGGTGAATCCGAGCTCTTCGTCACACTTCGGGCAATAGTCGTTTTCCCCGTTGATGTAACCATGCTTCGGACATATGGAGAATGTCGGAGTGACCGTGATATACGGGAGTTGGTAGTTGGAAATAACCTTTCGAACGAGGTTTTTACAGGCCTCGGCATCGGTAATTCGTTCTGCCATATAGAGGTGGAGGACGGTTCCTCCCGTGTACTTGCATTGGAGATTATTCTGGTACTCGAGTGCCTCGAACGCATCATCCGTAAAATTCACGGGAAGTTGCGAAGAGTTCGTGTAGTAGGGATTGTCCGGTGTTCCGGATTGGATGATTCCCGGGAGTTGTTTCTGGTCTTCCTTGGCGAAACGGTAGGTGGTTCCCTCGGCGGGTGTCGCTTCCAGATTATACATGCTTCCGGTCTCTTCCTGATATTCTTTCAATACGGTTCGCATATATTCGAGAATATCGAGCGCGAAGGTTTCTCCCCATTCGGTCGATATGTCCTCGCGACCATTGGTGAAGTTCATAATCGCTTCATTCATACCGTTGAGACCTATCGTCGAGAAGTGATTCCGGAAAGATCGGAGGTATCGGTAGGTGTAGGGGTAGAGTCCTCGCTCAAGCCATTGTGTCAACACTTTTCGTTTCATCTCCAGAGATATTTTCGAGAGATCCATCAAGTGTTTCACTTGCCGTTTGAATCCTTCGGCATCGCCTTTGTAGTTGTACCCGATACGAGCGAGATTGATAGTTACTACTCCGATGGAACCGGTCATCTCGGCGGATCCGAAGAGTCCGTTTCCGCGTTTGAGAAGCTCACGCAAATCGAGTTGGAGTCGGCAACACATGGAGCGAACTGCTCCCGGCTTATAGGCTTCCGTATTTTCCACGGTCGTGACTTTTCCATCTTTATCCTTCACTCGTTTGTATTGGGAACCTATGAAGTTTTGGAAATAGGGGAGTCCGTATTTTGCTGTTACATCAAATATTCGGAGTGCATCGGGAGATTCCCATGGGAAATCCTCGGTAATATTGTAAGTGGGAATCGGGAATGTGAATGCCCGTCCCTTGTAATCACCTGCCGCGTATACTTCGAGGAGCGCTTTGTTGACAATCGCCCGTTCTTTATCGAGTTCTCCATATTTTTTTACGTATTCTCCGCGATCATACCCTCCGAGATGGAGTCCTTTTTCTGCCAAATCCTCCGGACAAGTCCAATCGAGAGTGATATTGGTGAAGGGAGTCTGCGTTCCCCAACGGGACGGAACATTGAGTCCGAATACGAAATTTTGCATTTGTTGAAGGACATATGCGTAGGTTTTATCTTCGACGTAGGATTCTTTTTCCGCTTCTGTTTTGAAAGAGACATTATATTTTTCTATATCTTCGCAAACTTCCTCAGAGTATTTGTGAACGAAAGGAGAGAGGTAGGTATCAAATGAAGAGAAAGCCTGTGCTCCCGCCCACTCGTTTTGGAGGGTTCCGAGGAAGTTGATCATCTGATTTACGGCTGCCTGAAGATTTTTGGGAGGTGCTGATTCTATGCGATTCGGCATTCCGTTGAATCCTTCTTCAAGCAGTTGTCGGAGGCTCCATCCTGCACAGTATCCGGAGAACATATCGAGGTCATGTATATGATAATCTCCATTTCTATGAGTATTACCTACTTCCGCTGGATAGATATGAGAGAGCCAGTAATTTGCAGTAATTTTCCCGGATGTATTGAGAATGAGTCCTCCGAGGGAATACCCAGAATTCGCATTCGCATTCACACGCCAATCGGATTTCTGAAGGTACTCATCCATGGTTTTTCCTACTTCTACCACTATGGAACTGTCGGCACGCGCTTCGGCTCGTTTCGCACGATAGACGATAAATGCTTTCGCCACCGTATCATGTCCGTCTTTTATGAGCACTTCCTCTACGATATCTTGAACGAATTCTATATTTGGAATACCTGAACCGATTTTTTCCTCGGTATGCATTATGACCTGATCAACGAATGAAGGAACTCGGGAAAAGTCCGTTCCTCCCACCGCTTCGATGGCTGAGCGGATAGCATGCTCGATTTTTGTACGATCAAATGTTACAATAGCTCCATTACGTTTCCGGATTTTATATATAGCCATAAAATTAATTAAGAATTTAGAATGTAGAATTGTTCGGAGAATATGGAATTTTTATGGCTTAGAATAGCGCATTCTTTGTCTAAAAATTTTACATTCCCCAATAATATATTTTAACTATATGTTGTGTTTTAAACATATGAACGACACAATATATGGTTTTTTAAAAAATGCAAAACTTTTTTTAAGAAAAGAAAAACCCCGCTTAAGAGAGAGGAAAAAACGGGGTCATTTGGGAATTTGACTTTTGGGGAGTTGTGGAAACCTATTTTTTTTTCATCAGAGCTTCTTTCGTCTTTTCTTCAATTTCCTTCTCTTTTTCTTTTATGTACACCATAAAAGCTTCTCGTTTGAAGAAATATATATAGATAACGATACAGAGCATGATTCCCATAAGAATATAGGAAAAATAAGATAAAATTGTCTTGTAGTAGGTCACGAATGCGACCCCAAGGGTGATAATGGTTCCAGCCCAAAGTACCGACCCGATGATATTGTAGACCCAGAATTTCCCGGTGTGCATTCCCATGGATCCCGCGATAAAAGGGATGAACGCGCGGGTAAAATTATGAAACTTCCCAAAGATGATGAACCACGCACCGTTTTTCTCAATCTGCTTCTTTAGGTACTTAAGCTCGGTTCTTCAGAGTCCAAACCAATCTCCGTATTTTTCCAAAAAAGCGTGCCCATACCATTTTCCAAGGAAGTACCCAATAGCATTTCCGATGAGTGCTCCGATAATCGCGAAGCATACCATGTATCCGAGTTGCATGTATCCGAGTTTCCCGAAAAAACCTCCGACCAGAAGCATTATCTGTTGCCCGGGAACGAGTACTCAGACGACGGGAAATGACTCGACAATACTGCTTGTAAACGCGATGAGATAATTCCAGTTTCCGAGCATATGGATCTGCTTTTCCATCCATCCGATAAACTGTTCGATAAGGGAGGGCTTGAATATGGCAATAGCTGTGAGTGCGAAGATGATAGTTCCAAAGAGGAAATTTAGGAGCTGGAAGAAAGCGTGGGAAATACGGTGAATGAGTTTTTTTTGCATGATTTTATTATAAAGAGGTGATTGTCATCAGTTTCTCGAGTCTATGTATTTTCCACGAAAAATCCATTTTCTTTTCTATATTTTGCAAATAAGGTATCTCATTTTTGCACTTGGGCGTTGCAAACAACAAAAGGACGGTCATTTTCAAAGTATTTGTCGTGAATGGGGCGAACAGAGAGTTCGAGATTGAATTTGGAGCGAAAAAAATCCTGTATCGCGTGACGGATATCATTCTCGGTCGGAGGAAGTAAGAATGACTGGTATTCTCCTTCTGTTGAAGAATAATAAATGCGGTGGTTTTCGTGAAGCACGACAATAATGCTTGCATCTTTGGTGGGAAATACTGTCTTTTTCTTTTTTTCCCGGATTTCAAGAGTGCCATGAGTTTTGAGCCAAAGACAGTCGCTCAAAGGGTAATCTTTTGTATTTTTTTTCCATTTATTATCATCTGACGGTTTTATATTGAGCGACACCATCGATCCGAAGTCCATAAAGGCGGCATTCATTTCCCGTCCGGAGATTCCCGTGTCCCGGAAATCTTTCTCAAGGAGAGTCTTTTCTTTCTGCGTGAGCTTCCGGAAACGGTTTCCGTGATAGTATCGGGAAAATATTTTTTCGAGATTGGTGTCGAAACTGAGAAGGGGTTCATCGTACACGAAAGCTCGGATGGCGGCGGCGGTATATGGTCCGACTCCGGGAAGTTTTATGAGTTCATCGGCATTGTTCGGAAATATTCCCCCATACTCCTCCGTGACTATTTTCGCCGTTTCAAGCATATTGCGAGCTCGGGAATAGTACCCGAGTCCTTGATAGTACGGGAAAAATTCTTCATACGAAGCATTTGCCAGCGACTCTATCGTCGGAAAGTGTTCGAGGATATGGTCGTAATACCCGATAACCCGTTCTACCTGTGTTTGCTGAAGGAGTATCTCCGAGAGCCAGATATGATATCCGAGATCTTTGATAGAGAGGTGAAAATACGCTCTCCAAGGAAGCGAGTGGCGACCTTGTGTTTTTGCCCAATTGAGAAGAGAAAGAAAGGGAAATGGAGACATTTATGAGGAGAGGAAAATAAACACGACAGAGAGTACAGTATGTGGTTTTTTGAAAAATACAAGAAAGTTTTATTGACATATGAGTTTATTTTATTATAAGTTAATAAGAACATTATTTTAAATCACCTATTTCATATGACTATAGAACAAAGACATACACAAATTCGAGGACTTTCTCTTTCCCGCGAGATGATAGGATGTGTCGTAGCCGATCTCAATAAGAATATTATTGACAGTAATATTTTTGAGGAGAAGATGATTAAGGAAATATTTGCCGAGTATATCCAAAATGCCACTTTGGATGATCTCAAAAACATGAAGATGAAACTTGTTCAATTTGGAGCGGTTGATATAGCACAATACCAGATTAGTTTGGTGAACCAGTTCTATGCTCTTATGATTCATAAAATACTCCTTCCTGATTATCTTGGAAATGCCAGTGCAGAAACAAAGAAAGAAGAACTCAAGGCTATTATCGATCGCTATATGCATCGACTCGATAAAAATATAGAGAAAATTATACAAAAACCATTCCATATGACTCTGGGGGATAGGAAAGAGCTGGAGGAAGAAATCGATAAAACATGAGGTATTTCCCATAGAACCTTGCGTCCTTGGTGACCTTTTGGTTCTGGCTATATTGGGTATGATGAAGAACGGGCACAAACTGTTTTGGATATCCCCGTTATGCTTATGAAAATAGAAGGTGCTACTATAACGAAATCGGCTGATCCGGAAATAATTAAAAAACTCGTATCTGCCATCCTTCCAAAAAAGAAAAAAGGTACAGAAAAAGAAGAAGCTATGGAGAATTCGTTTGGTGACTTTGAAGTAGCTTTTGAAACAATAGTAGATGATGAATGTCAATATGGACGCATATCAAATATGACATACTTGGTTGTGCAGATCACCAATAAAAAGGTAATCGATCTCTCCAGTGTTTGGTATCCCAATAAAGAAATATTCAAACATCTGGAGGCTTTTATAGAAATGGAAAATCTTCTCGTAAATACCATTGCTGAAGCCATCGGAACGAATGGGGAAAAATGCTATCAGAGCTTTTCCGTTACGACCCCCTATCTTTTTAGAAGCGCTCATGAATCATCTGCGATTGATATGACAAAATTTTCCAAACTCATGGTGCAGATGAAGGAAAAAGTCTACCTTGGTGATGTTGCTGGACAGAAACGGGCAAAAGAAGAAGTTGTCAGTATCATCAAAACCCTGAAGCATCAGGATGTTATGAAGTCATGGGGTGCGAAACCTACGTCGGGGATTATCTTCTATGGACCTCCCGGAAC
>DNKW01000075.1:0-1408 GCA_003488655.1 Candidatus Altimarinota bacterium
TCAAAAAGGGGATTTCCGAGAGATTCAATTCCTGCATAATACGTAAGCGTTGTTCCAAGACTCTCATTGATCTGCTCGAAATCATCCCGGTGTTCTTTCAGAAAATCGGTCATTTTTACCCCGCATCCGTTTCCTCCAATCGATCCGGAACCAAAAAATGACGAGAGAGAGCATGTTCCATCCTCGGGGAGCGCTTTAGTGAAAGCCTGAGCGACAAAAAGAGCCTGTTCTATGGAATCCGAAAGTGTCGATCATCCGTGTATGATGTTGCTTGCGAGGTGTACTTGCGGATGGACGTAGAACCGATTATCGAGTACAGCACGAAAGGGACTGAAAACGAACGCAACCGTTTTCAGGGAATTGCCGATATCGTGCACTTCTCTGGAGAGAGTTTCTATATCCCGTATATCTTTGAGGGCAGCGATACGGTTATAATTGCGTATCGTTTCTCGCTCCACATAGTTTTTCGCTGCAAGCGAGAGAAGTATAAGGGAAAAGGAAAGACTCACAAATACCACACCTCAGATAGTGATTCATTTTCGGTGTTTGCGAAGCACTTTTTTTGCACGACGGGAGAGAGGGGCCGGAAGTCGGTAGATATCCGGAAATGTTCGTATGGATATGAGTGGTTCGTATGACCGAACGTCGAGGGTATTGAACCGAGTCTTTGAAAGGGGTTCCAATATGGAGATGGGATTCACACGGATAACCCTCTGTTTCGAAAATAGAGAGAGAATACTGGTTGCATACTTTTTCTTATCGAAAAGATCCTCCAGACTTTTTCTCCCCGCTCATGCCGGTTTTTTGATGACGAGAATATGTTTTTTCGTTACATTGAGCATCGTTCCCCTTCCAGCCTGTATGTCGTGAAATGCTCGCGAATTATTGTGCGACAGTACGTCGAGTTTTATTTTCGGAAAAAACTCCTGAGCATCGATCATTCGTCATGCTCATGGCTCTTCTGGGAGATATATGTCGTTTATAATGTCGGTCATTTATACGAGGTCTTTAGTTGATAGCGTTATGCGGAAAAAATTATTAGTATCTCTTATTCCTCCCCGCACTTTCGGCAGATAGGGAGTTCCCGATACGTTTCTTCTTTGCATTTTGTACATTTTCGAAACTGATTTTCTCCGCAGAACGGACAATGATTATCTCACTCCCGAAGCCGTTTTCCACAGAATTGACATTGTCCGTGCTCGATTCGTTTCTCGATGAGGCGTTTTTTGTTGAAGACTTTTTTCTGGAGGAAATAGATGCTCATGAGAGCGACTCCAATAGCGAGCAATATGAGGAAATAATACCAAAGCATCAGAATCTGAAGATCTTGCAGGAATTTCATAAGTGCTTGCAAGAGGCGTTCCGGGATGATTTCCAAAATACCTTCGCATATCTTCCAAAATATCGG
>DNKW01000075.1:1569-3945 GCA_003488655.1 Candidatus Altimarinota bacterium
TTCCAGAGCCATACTATGAGAAAGAGCGGGATAAGGAACAGGAGCTCCACACCGAGTCGTTTGAGTGGATAATAAAATTCGAGACGAGAAAGGGTTGTTTGTAGGCTTTCTGATAATTCCGGTGTGAGATAACCGAGAATGAGGAGGAGGTTGCCATTTTGCTCAAGAAGTGCCATATTTGCCTTTTCTTCCGACTGTATCTTACTCAGTTCCTCGGTACGACTCTGAAGATCTTGCTTGATGGTTCCGGCACTCGTTTCACTGATGGATTCGGATTTTGGCTGATTTGCAATCTTTTCGAGAAGTACCGTATCATACCCGCCTCTGAGGCGATTTATCTCCGATTCTACGGAAGATCTGCGGTTGTTTATCTGGTCTCTTTCATCGAGAAGCTTATAGAAGCCCGCGTCGCTCTGCATTTTTTTGAAAAGCTCGTCAATCTTGAGACATTCAGGATGAAGGTCTTCCGGATGTCTCCCACTGGAGGGAGTATACTTATACGTGGTGTAATCGTCATATTGGTAGGCCCTAGATTGCAAAACTATTTGGTTTATTTTCTGAGTTTTGTCATAATTTTTCGTATCTATCGCAATCGCTTGACAGTTGTAGGGGATAACATCGCTCGGAGTCGTGAAACTCGCCGTCTGATCACTGAGTCCCTGAAAAAGAGCAACCAGCACAAAAATATCGAGAAACAGGATGATGACGAGAGAGAATCCGGAAAGGGGTTCACGTGTATTGATCGAACGCAAACGAGAAAAAACTGACTGAATCTTCGGAAGAATGGAGAATTGCATATTTAATGGGGGTTAAATATATACTTCATACAGGAAGAGTATAGACAATTATAGAAAAAAACAATACTCTTAGAAGAGAGAAGGTATTGACAAATTATGTTTTCATTAGTTTTAATAGCTATTTCCCTTATGAAACTCCATAGTTTGGTTATCTCTTTTTCAATCATCATCGTATATCTTTTCGGTTTTTTTGCTTCTTTTTTGAATATATGCTAGACTGGAGAAGTATTATTTCTCCTTCTATGTCCGAACAAATCAAACCACATTTCGAGAAACAAAAACTTTCTGCTTCCAAAGAGGCGGGTATTTCGTTTGTAGAAACGATTGAGGCAAATCGTCGGTATATGCAAGAGCAGCATAAGAAAGGCTTTGTAAATATGGATCAACTGGAGAAATTCGAGAAATTTGCTCAAGAATCTCTCGAAAAGTATGGAACGAGTGCGGAAGAGGCGACGAAACATTTCAATGAAGGAAGAGAGAATGTTCTCCGGGACACGGGAATCGAACTCTCGAAAGAAAGGGTGATAGCAGATTTTCAATTGCAACTCTATTATAATCATAGCATTGATCGGTACACTTACAAGAATCAAGTTTTCGGACAATTCCGAAAAGGACTTATCGATGGTCTCATCGTCGGGAATTATGAACTTGTCGTTATGTTGAAAGAACATGGAAGTGAAGTGCTCACCAATCTTTTTAGTATGGAGACGGTCAGACATATGGTGAGCTCTCTCGGAGAATCGTTTGTGGATGTTTTAACGGGTGATGCGTATATGAAAGGGAAGTCCATTATTGCGGTAATTCTCTCTACCATGGGTGCTACTGCCTTTCTGAACCTCATATCCCGAGGAGCGCTCAAAGCGGGGATATCCAGTATGAAATCTTGAGTGAAACGAAAGATTTCCGATGCGTATACGATTCATACACCGAAAATCGATGCACTCAATCTCACTTCCGGTCGGAGTTTCCCGAAACCACAAGGAAAAATAGTTTCTTATGAGACATCTTCTGTAGCTAAGAATACATCGGTTGTCACATCTGCTTGAGTTGTATCACAAACTGTCGCATCTCCCGAGAAGATTACCTCTCATACCGCTTCTCCCGAAAAAATTCCACATGGTATTCATCTTCCGAAAAATACGTATGAAATTCATGGGAATACCCTTCTTCTCCGAAGTTTTTCTGATATCTCTGAGGCAGAGCTGGAAATTTCGCTCAATCTCCTTATTCGAGATAATAATATCAAAACTCTCCGTTTGGATTCGAGTATCTCTCACGATGCGCAACGTCAGGTTGCCAATATCGTCATGCGAAATCATCCGCTTTTCGAGATGATGCGACTCGTGCATGGAAATGATGTGGTGAATGTGACTTTTGGAGGAATCAAGGACTTGAATGACCTTCTCGGGCAGAAGTTCGTCGATGATTTCGTCGGAGGGGCGGTACGAAGGGAAATTATCACTCGATTTGATACATATTCCAAGGGTATGATGGAACAGGGACAAAAGAGTCATAATCGACTCGTCCGAAACGATTATAAGAATCTGACTCCTTCTTTTGAAGGGGGGACATTCTCCAA
>DNKW01000070.1 GCA_003488655.1 Candidatus Altimarinota bacterium
GTGAGATCGATGTCCCGAAGAACGGGAATCTCTTCGCCGGTCGAGAGATAATAGGACTTCGCGAGATCCGTGAGCTCGATAATCAGCACCGGTTTAATCGGAGGCTTTTTACGAGTAAGAGCGGAAAGGATTTTTCGAAGCATAGAATTATTATAAAAAGGTAAGAATATTCTCAAAAACGAAAAGATTTGTGTGAAAATCGAGAACCGGAGCGAACCGTACGACTGTACGGAGAGTGAGGAAGCGGAGATTTGAACGCAAAGATCGAGTTTTTCGGAGTATTCTATTTCAACGCTTCCACCGGATCCAATTTCGATGCCCGAATGGCGGGATAGATTCCGAAAAATACCGCGAGTGTACCGGTGAATCCGAGCGCGAAGATATCTCCGAAATTACCGCGAACGAGCGCGAAACCGAGATCGAGACGATTGAGGAGGAAGATAAAGGCTTCAGAGAAGCCGATCCCGACCAGGGCCCCAAAGAGCGCGAGCGTAACCGATTCTGAAAGAAACTGGAAAATAATATCCTTCTGCCTCGCACCGACCGCCCGCATAACCCCGATGTCCTGCGTTCGTTCGGCAACCGAAGCATACATGATATTCATAATACCGACTCCCGAGACGATGAGTATAAGCACAGCGATTCCGATAAGGAGAAAAGTGAGTGCTCCGGTGATGAGATTAATCGCACTCACCATCGCTTTCTGTTCGAAAACATTAAAATCATCCACTTCCCCCTCGCGGATATTGTGGAGTTTTCGGAGAATGGTACGAACCTCTTCGGCAGCAAGTGTGACCGATTCAGCATCCTTTGCGACGAACACGAGCGCGTGCGTGTTTCCGCTCGTCCCGACGATGAATCGTTTGGAGGTAGTATAAGGGATGTAGACGATAGCATTGAACGACATCCCCGAAATCGATGGAGCGTCGCCCAATACCCCGATGATCCGGAACTTTTTTTTGCCGATTGTAATCGACTCGCCGACGACATCCTCCCGATCGAAGAACTTTTTCGCGATATCTTTTCCGACGATAACCACCTTGTCGGAGGCGGCGACTTCATTCTTGGTAAAATATCGTCCGATTTCAACGGAAAAGTTCATAACCTCCAGGAAAGTTTCGGTTGTCCCGACGAGCATATATGCCTCGGTCTCCCCTTCCGCACTGACATTCGCTCGTCCCATCGAGAGAACGGTTCCAACCGAGACGTACTTCGTCTTCGGCAATACTTCGTCGAGATCCTCTTCTTTGAGTCGCGAAGAGGCAAACGAAGTACTCGATGGCTCGACGAAAATCGAGGTCGCATTCAGGAACGAAAGCTGGTTTTTTATGAAACTGTCCACCCCGTTACTGATCGCGTTCACGAATACGATCGTGAAAGTTCCGATTACGATTCCGAGCACCGACAAAACACTCCGGAGCTTGTTCGAACGGAGGGATTTGAAAGCGAGGAGGAGGATGGAGAGATTCATAAGGAAAGGTTAGTTTTTACTTTTTTACCCAAGCCCTCCAGTTAGGATGAAGCCGAGGACCTTCTCATCTTGAAGGATGATACATGTGTTCAATGCCAGCTCTATGTCAACGTTCCCAGAGATGACGCGTTATTATATTGCTTGCAATAACCGGACTCATAGGAAATATGAGATTATATTCCGGCAATATTCCCCTTTTATTACCACGATACGAATAAGATCACTTCCCTACGAGAATCATGTGTTCTTCATCGAACGTATGACGAATATCAGTAGAATGTCCGAAATAGAATATACCTCATTTTTTCAAAACCCGATGAAACTCGAGAAAATCATCCTCAGACGGAGGAAAGAGAGGATTGGGTGAATTGAGAGTAAGAATATCCACGGATTCATCCGGCAATCCGGTATTTTCATATGTAGCAATGGCTTTGAAAATACCTTTTTTTGACTTTCGAACCACTTTCTCCACTTCTCATGGTGTCGAAACTTTTGTGAGTCTTGAGAGAGCAGCATAGGCATTGTGGACTGTTACTTCCAAGAGAGATCCGATGGATCAATACTCTTCAAAATCCTTTTTTATATACGGATCCGCACAAATAACGGTTGTAATCTGAGGATTCAGCCTCCGAAGGTCTTTCCCAAAAGAAGTATTTCCAGCTCCTATGTCGAGTGCTATCATAGCGAATTTTGTGTTAGTGATTAATCATAATATGCTTTTACTTTTGGAAATTCCTCACCAAACAACTCAGAATATGCTTTATAAAGCCCGTTTCTATCTCAAACTTTCATTACTCCTACCATAAATTTATCTGATTCCTTGTAATGATAAAGTCTCTTATCAAAATCAACCCAGTACATCATAGAAGTATTTATGCCACGAGCAATTCAAATTTGATATTTTTGTATTACTTTTTTCTGATTATTTAAAGACTCTAATATAAGAGAGACTTCCATTTCTACAGATGCGACAATATTAAAACATTGAGAAGTTTCTATATTTACTCATTTTTTATCTCCATCTTGAATTGGTTCGGAAAAATCCAAAAATCTCGGATTTTCTCTACGCATCTGTTCTATTAATCACTTTGTTTGTTCCGGTTTTTCTTGAGTTCAAGATTTAAATTTTCATAGTCATACGTCAGTACAAATTCTACTAATCTCTTGGGGTGTTTGTATAAGAATCTTTCTATATTCGGTTGTATTATTTCCTCAATACACGAGACTTTCCGCAGGCATATGTCAGTAATATGTAAAAAAACGATCTACCTCTTCCTTATCCACAATAACTACAGGTTCTCTTTTTATGAAAACATTTGGATTATTTTCATCCTGTTGGAGTATTTCATTTGACAAAGCAGACAGCATAAATTTTGGTGTTTATTAAGATAATTATTAGTTTCTCTTTATTCCCGCACTTTCTCTCCCATCTTCACCCCGCTCCGTACTTCCGTCATCTTCCCGTCCGAGATTCCAATCTCGACGGGGATAATTGCATTTCGATCGAGCGAGAAGAGCGAGTATTTTCCGTCGGTTTC
>DNKW01000078.1:0-1487 GCA_003488655.1 Candidatus Altimarinota bacterium
CGAAATACCCGAAGCGTGTCATTTCCCCTATCTTCGAATCGCACTCCGACTTCCCGACACTTCACGAGAAAGCTCGTGAGCCCCGAGATACAGGCATGGTGGATATCGATATATTCCCGGCTCGCGAGTGCTCCAAGCACGACGAAAGTTCCAGATTCTATATAATCATGAACGATGGAGAATTCCCCTTCCTTATCGATCGATTCCACTCCCACTATATCGATGGTATGATCGTAATTGAGAGTAATGTTCGCTCAGAGTTTCTGAAGGAATTCGACCAGATTCACCACATGCGGTTCGATGGCAGCAAGGTGGATGCGGGTATGTCCGGGACGGAGGATGTTGGCGGTTATAAGGTTCTCGGTCGCGGTAACAGCGAAACCTGCATAGAGATTCTTATCTCCCGACTGGAGTTTCCCAGAGAGATGGATACTCTCATCTCCATCCATCGAGCTGTACCCGATTTCACGGAGCCCGTTCAAGTGCTCATCTATCGGACGTTTTCCGATATTACACCCTCCCGGAAATGGAATATCCACCGCACCGAATCGATAGAGGAGAGGTGCTAGAAGGAGGATGGAAGCGCGAATCTTCTTCGTAAGCTCCCGATTCATATTCTGTAGCGTTATCGCCGACATATCCATCGTGAGGGTATTTCCCGTGAAATCTACCGCAACGCCGAGGCTCTTAATAATCTCGAGAAGGGAGAATATATCCCCGATTCGCGGAACGTTATGAAGCGTCACTTTTTCGAGAAGCAGACTCGCGGCGATAATCGGAAGGCTCGCGTTCTTCGATCCGCTAATCTGTACGCTTCCGGAAAGTGTTTGTCCTCAGGTGATTTTGAGCATGATTTGTTATAAGCTTAAGTAGGTGGAGTGAGCATATCGAAAAAGAGAGAAAATTCAAATTATATTCTATAATCCACTGTTTTGCCGTTTTTTAAAAAAGAGATACAATTCCTTGTACACATTCTTCGACTCATCGAGTACGAGGTACGACCCACCGAGTTTTGTGATGGTATGACGGAAATTCTCGAGTTCCAGTCCTCGTTCCCGTACATACTGTTCCCGTTTTTTCTCATCTGCAGTATCGATGAATATATCTCCATTTTGAGTAATAGTATGTACACTATCCCCCGCAAGCGTATTCTCGAAGGTATCGAAGATATGAATGAACACACAATCGTTCTGCTCTGCAAGAGAACGGAACTGGGATTCCTTCGGGAGTTCCAGACTATCGGATAGTATAAATATGAGATGGTTTCGGATTCGTTTCTGACAGAGACTCTCGATTACCAGAGGAAGAGAGGATTCTCTTCGGTTCTCCCCTGCAAGCAATATTTCAAAGTCCTCATGTATTTTCTGTACATGTCTCATCCCCTTCTCTCCCTTGTACATCTTTCCGAGAGTATCGGTAAAAAAACAGGCTCCGCTCGGATCATTATTCTCGGCAGAGGAAAAAAGCAGGAGGGAAAAGATTTCTTT
>DNKW01000078.1:1633-4084 GCA_003488655.1 Candidatus Altimarinota bacterium
ACGAAAAGTACCTTCCGCTCCCGGTCTTCTTCATACTTTTTGATATAGGTTTTCCCCGTTCGTGCCGTCGCTTTCCAATCGATACTTGCCGTATCGTCCCCCAGACTGTACTCGCGGATTCCAGCAAATTCTACGCCTGATCCGTGAAAAGAAGTCTTGTAATTCCCTGCGAGGAGCGAGGAGACTTTCTTGAATGCGACGAGGTCGATGAGGTGAAATGGATGTTTCATAATTTAAGAGGGTAGTATAAATAATTGTGAAAGTCTTATAATTCCATGCGAAGCCGAAGAATCTTTTTAGAATGAATCATTTAAGGCGACATATTCATATCATTTCGCATATATATACGGATATTTCTCGAGTTATTTATTCAAATAATAGTATACAGACTTTTCTTCAAAACAAAACTTTTGATTTACAAAAAAAAATGATATACTTTCCTGGTAATTTTAATACTCATATCTTTTCATATGAAACAGTTTATTTCTTGGATGGGGAAAAAGATGGCAGGCGGAATTGTTGCCGCGATATTTTTTGTTCTGGCAGTTTTAGGAATCGTTTATGCTGCCGTGAGTTTTCCAACTACTGGTCCCGGGGGAATAGATGCGGGTGGGCAATTTATGACGTATTTCAATAACATGTTCGCTGGATGTTCAGGAAACCAAGTTATAAAATCTTTCACTTCTTCAGGTATACCCGTTTGTGTGGACGGAGGTTCTGTCTCAGCAATAAATTGTTCTTCGTCAGCACCACCTAATACGCCAATATCTTTTGCATGTATAAAATGTATGACTGCCGAAGGAACACTACAAGATGATGGAAGCTGTATAAAAAATTTTTGAGATTCTAATAATGTTGGTCAGGGTGGAGGTGCGGCTCTTTCTGCCTCTGCGTGAGTGGGGCCGAATTGGTGTCCGGTTCATCCAGACTCAGACAATGCCCAAGCTATATGTACGTCAAAATGATATACCTATGTAAGTCATACTACAAGTATCGGAATTGCTGGTCCCTGTGGACAGTGGTACTCAACAACTCAATGGGATGGAAGCGCTTGGTCATGTGCCTGGCATATAACCTGCAATTCAAATTACACCTGGATAACAAGCGTGAAGTGTAAACTATTTTAAAAATCATTATTATTCCCTTCCTCGAAACCTCCCGAACGACAACCAGAACCAAAACGGAAAAATAAAAATAATTCCCCATAAGAACCGCTCGTATTCCGGATGACGAACGGTCACGGAAGTCGTTTTCATCTCCGTTTTCGTGAGTTTTTCGAGTTCCTTGAATACCTCAGTCAGAGAATTCTCATCCTTGGCATTGTAATACTTTCCTCCCGTTATGTCCGCGATGCTCGTGAGCATTTTCTCGTCCAATGTCGCACGGATAGGTTTCCCGGTTTGATCGAGGAAATACTGTTTCTCACCGAACCGATCCGTCACATAGAGTTCCGTTCCGGCGGGATCTCCGATACCGAGCGTGTAGATTTTCACATCCTGCTCCTTTGCAAGTTTCGCTGCTATCGTCGGATTGATCCCCATATTGGCCTCGCCGTCCGTCAACATAATGATGACTTTTTTTCGTTCCCTATTCGCACTATCTTTTTCATCCCCCATCAGAGTATCGAGCGCGACGAGGAGTCCGTCTCCCATAGCCGTTCCCGAGAGTCCAGGGATATCCTGGCGGATGGAGTCGGTCGTCATCTGCTCCACTGCATATACGAGAGCGGTGTAATCAAACGTGAGCGGAGTGGAGAGGAACGGTTTTCCCGCGAAAAGCACAATGGCGAGACGATCGCTCGTGAAACGACTCACGAAATCGCTCATCACCCGTTTCGCCACTTCGATACGGTTCGGCTTAATATCCTCCGCGAGCATGGACTTCGAGATATCAAACACGATGGCGATATCGATTCCCTTCTTGGAAATCTCTGTCCGAACCGAAGAACTCACGGGATTCGCGAGAATACAGACGAAGAGGGAAAATATAACTATTTTCAGAAAAAATGGCAGGTAAAAGTACTTCCACTGACTTTGTTGGTAGATTTTCTGGAGGAGAGTCGAACTCCGGAAATAGACTCACTTTTTCCGAGAACGAAAATCTATCCAGACAAGAATCGGGATGAGGAGGAAGAGGAGAAAGAAGTATGGCGAGAGAAAGGTCATGGAAAGTAGTGAACTATTTTAAAATAAAAGGAGTATACCGTTAGATATCTCCTTTGCAAATGGAACTTATGAAAATAGTGGAGATGATGGGAACCAGTTTACTTTTTTCTTCAAAAAAAGCAAACTCCGCGCCACTCAAACAGTGCCATTCAAGGCACTGTTTGTACGATTACAGACCGAACATTCGTTCGTTCAGTAATCTAGCGTGACGGGCGGTTCCTAAGCCAATCTATCTTTTTTGCACTATAAAACCCCATTAAAATGGGGCTTTTACGTGCATAATGGT
>DNKW01000036.1 GCA_003488655.1 Candidatus Altimarinota bacterium
GATCCCTACCCGGCCCACCATTTCGTAAAAAACATCCCATCCGCTATGCGGGTGGGATTTTTTGACGAAAAGTGTTCCTTGGATAGTAGGGATCGAAGCCGTAGCGACACTGATAAGTTCTTTGAAAAAGAACGAATCAGGGAAGATGTGCCTGGAATGGCACATCTTGTCGCAAGGAGTTTTTCTGAAGTGAAACAGAAGAAAAAAGATCCCTACCCTGCCAGAGAATCTTTTTCAGAGAGTATATTATTTCTCGTTCATATGAAAGCAGTGCCTATTCTCATACTCATTAAGCTCATAGGAACATCGAAATAAAATACTCTCTGAAACTATGAATAATGCAAGTATTGTATAGCTATAATAATAATTTCCCAAAAAAATTTGCTTTCCGTCCATTTTCCATATACTGTCCTCACATTCAAACCTGCCCGGGTGGTGAAATGGTAGACACGACGGTCTTAGAAGCCGTTGCCTTACGGTGTGAGAGTTCAAGTCTCTCTCCGGGCACCAAAAAAATATAAGCCCTCTTCCGAAAGGAGGAGGGATTATTTTTTTTGTGCACGTTGAGGTGAGATACTTGAAGCCGTAGCGACACCGACGACGAAGGAGTTAGGGAAAGTGTGCCTGGAATGGCACACTTCGTCGCAAGGAGTTCCCGGGACGGGACAAGTCTCTGGGGTGGATTGAGGTGATGGCATTGAGCTCGAACATTGAGAGTTCAGCGAAACGATAGTGAAGCGAGTCGTCTCCGGGCACCAAAGAAAATCAAATAACTCACGCGAAAGCGTGGGTTTTTGTGATTTTCTGAATAGCATAATTTTCTGAATATGAGGACATCATCCAAAGAAGACACATTATTTCTTCACCAATTTCTTCAAAAACCCCATATCTTTATCGAACCCCGCAATGTCTTCCACACTCTTATGATGGAAGGTCTTTCCTTTCTTGGGGACGAACACGATATCGTTGCTCCCGGTAATGCAGATATCGGCGACGCTGTCATAGAGTCGACGACGATAGAAGTTACGTGCTATGGACGTTCGAGTATGCTTTCCGGAGAAGACAACCCCGAAACGATTGTGTCCAATCTTGTTGGGGAGTATATTCGCTATGAATCCGTACGCAAAAAAAGGTTTACGAAATCGTAGAACCTTTTTTACCTCGTTTTCTGAGAGTCTGTATATCTTTGGGATCATATTCAAAAGAAATTTAGAATCTCCTGAAAAATGATGAAGTTCGTATGAAAATCGAAGCCATAGCTCCCCCTTGTGGGGTTATTGAAGCGAAGCGTACTAAATGGTACGATGAGCGAGGAACGGAAGATTTGAGTGCGAAATTCGCATTTTGCAGAGATTCCTAAAACTATTCAGCTGCTTTAGTATCTGTCTTAGAATAACGTGCAGAATTATCTACACGGAAGTGCTTGCTCGATCCTGGGTATTGTACTACACGGGCAGTACCTCCGGCAACGATGTGCATCTTGGATTTTCCTTTGGTGAGCTTGTATCGAGTCGGGTAGCTCACAGTGAGAACATGACGACCCTTTCGGCGTCGTGCAGCGAGAACCGCTCGTCCTCCAACTGAGAGAGATCGAGTGAGGAATCCGTGAGTTCGGAGTCGTTTTCTTTTTTTGAATTTAGCGAGCATAGTGCCTGTTTTTATTAAAAATAATAGTAAAAAGAGGTAGTGCTCTTTTTATGAAAGTGCGGGAATTGTATGAAAAAATGGAGAAAAGTCAAAACAAATTATATTTTTCTCGGGAGCGGATTGTCTGGGGAGGAGAGAATTCTTTATTTCGAGGTCGAAACTCCCCCTTAATCCCCCTCGGTTGAGGGGGAGAATTCGAACGAAAGTGAAAATAGGAGGAGTTTTTAGTTCTTGATCGTCTTTTCCCAAACCTTCTGAAGTGAGAGTGCGTTTTCTGCCGCCTCCTGCTGGGCCTTTTTCTTGCTCGAACCCATTCCTGTTCCGACTTGTTTCGTTCCTATGTACGCACCGACAGTGTAGGATTTATTGTGGTCTGATCCCGATTCTCCAAGCACCTCATAGGTGGGAGTGGTAAGATACTTGTCCTGAGCTATCTCTTGGAGATGGGATTTCGGATCGACATGGAGTTCCTTTTCGAGGATTTCCAAAAGAGTGGAAAGAACGTATTTTTTTACAAAAGATTTTGCTTCTTCATACCCGAGATCGAGATAAAGAGCTCAGAGAAATGCTTCGAAAGTATTGGCAACGATGTAGGGATTGGTATTCCCTCCAGCGAGGAGCTCGCCCTTGGATACGAGCACGTAATCCTGAAGATTCAAAGCCAATCCAATGGATGCGAGATTTTTTCCGCGAACCAGAGCGCTCCGTATATCAGTAAGCTCTCATTCTGCTTTATCTGGATATGCATGAAAAAGAAGCTCTGTTGAGATAAGTTCAAGAACCGCATCCCCGAGGAATTCCAGACGTTCATTACTCTCCGAAACATGAATGATATTTTCATTCAGCACGGATCGGTGAATGAACGCGAGGCAGTAGTTGGTAATGTTTTTATAGGGAATCTCAAGAGAAGATACGAATGATCCTATTTTCTCTTCAAATGCCTTGCTCGATATAGAGACAATTTTTTTGGACATAAGAAATATGTTAAAAACTATACAAAGAATCTCGGTTTAAGGGGATTTATTTTTATCATCTCAAGTATTGTTCCCTTCTCATCTTTAAGGGCATTGAGAACACCATTCACCATCATGCGGGCAGTGTCATCGGAAAAGGTTTTAGAAAGCTCGATCGCCTCATTGATACTCACTTTCTCGGGGATGCTATCGATAGTCAAGTACAGCATTTCATACGATGCAATCATAATCGGAAGAAGATTTCCAACTGGCATGCTGGTAATATCGAACTTTGGTGCATATTTATGTATAATCGCCAGGAGTTCTCCTTCTTTTTCTATAACTCCGGAAAACATCGACTGAAAATAGGGAATATCCAAAGATGTGGAAACAAGTTCGTCAAAGAAAGCATGAAGAAAGGCTTGTTCCTCAAAACTTACACCTCCCATAGATCGGGCATAGAGCGCCTGGAGAAGATAAGAACGAGTCTTACGACGGGAAACTTTAATCATAGATTGTAAATGAACGATGGAGAAGTAAAAAAACGAAAAAACTTTGCGAAAATTTCTTCTCGCAAAGTTCTCGCTCGTATTTATTGTAATTTTCGCAAATTATGCACGGACGGTGGTAACTTTCTTAGCAGCCTTCCCTACAGAATATACTTTTCGTCCTTTGTATTCTCCGGTGATAGGAGAAGCAAAGTGAGAAAGTCCTATAGCATTTCCTTCTTTGTCATATTGAAGAGAAACACTGTTAAGAACTTTTCGAGTCTTGAGCTCGAGCCATTTACCATGGCGTTTTCCAGTTTGGACTTTGGAAGCTTTCTTTTTAGGTGCGAAAGACATGATGATGAATCGTAAGAAAATAGGATGATAGAGCGATTTCCTCGCTTCTTATCGAATAAGTGGGCGTTATTATATGGAAAAATCTAAAAATGCAAAGGAAAATGTGGAAATTTTTTGGAACTCGGAAAATTCCTCCTTCATTTGAGAGTTTCTGAGACCATTCCAAAGGATATTCGATTTTTTATATTCCGGAATTAAACGAGCGCGCCTTTTTCTACTCGGACACTCTCGATTTTTCCATCTTCAATATCCTCAACGGTGAGTATGAGAGAATTCTTCTGTCCTGTCAGAGTAATGGATTCTCCATTTCTCGGAAATCGTTCGAGAAGAGAGAGGATCAGATAGCCGATTGTTTCGCCGATGTATTCCTCACTGATATTTATAGAAGCGCTCGTGAGCTTATATTCTTCCAAAACATCCTCCACAAGAACACTCCCTTGGACGATAATCGCCCCATTGGAAGTCTTTCGGATATATTCCTCTTCCCGATCCTTTTCATCTTTGATATCTCCGAATACTTCCTCGATAATATCCTCAAGGGTGATAACTCCATCAACTCCGCCATGTTCGTCAAGTACGAGCGCTATATGTTTATGGGATTTCTGGAAGATGGTCAATATACGATCGATTGGTTGTGTGGAAGGTACCTTAATAATCTTTTCAAGATCCAGCTCTTTGAGCTTCTTATCAGCAAGCCCTTCTTTCTTCCAGATAAAAGCTTCTCGGAAAGTAACGACATAATCGACATCGTCCGGGGTTTCCGCATAGACAGGAATACGGGAATGACTCGAATTCAGAAAAAAAGTGCAAAGTTCCAGAACGGTCATATCTTCAGAAACAAAATCCACCGAGACTCGCGGGGTCATAACAGACGAGGCTTCGGTTTCGGAAAGATCGAGAATATTCTTAATCTTCTTGTGTTCATGGGATTCCACACCTCATTTTTCATGAGATATATCGATGAATGCCTCGAATTCTTCCGTTGTCATTCTCTTATTATGGAGATTGGATCCTGCTCCCGTAAGAAAACTTATGAATCGAATAAAGTATTCGATAAGCCAGTTAAGGGGGAAAAGAAGGAACATAAGAATCCGATATATGGGCGCAACAATAAGCGCTACGTGATCGGAAAAGCGTACTCCGAGAATCTTTGGCGTAATCTCTCCAAAAAGGAGAATGATGGTGGAAACAATGAGCAATGCGAAGGTAACGCCGAGTTCTCCCGGAAACTGAAATTGCTGAGAAAAATCAAGGGCTACGATGGTGGAAAAACTGGAAATAGCGATGGTAACGGCTGTAGTTCCGATAAGATTCGTCATAAGAAGACGCTCATTTTGTGCCTTGATAAATTGAAGGGTTACAGCGCCGAATCGGCGTTTTTTCACAGCAGATACTATAACATGGTCAGAGATGGACATGAGAGGAATCTCGGTTCCTGCGAAAAATACAAGGAGGAGGAGGAGGGTGAAAAATATACCGAGCGACGCGGGGTCCATAATGAAGGGAAAAGAATAGAATGTGAAGTATTATATAGGTTTCTCCCAATTTGCAAGTTTTTCGAAGAAAGGATTTTTTTTTGACTTTCTATTTTTTAAGTATAAACTTCCCGAGAATATATATTTATATCCTTCATATCATTCTTTATGACAAAAATAACAAAAAAACAGATGAGAAAAACCCATTTTTCGCTCTCCGGCTTCACTCTTGTGGAACTTATCGTCGTTATTTCGATTCTTGCTGTCCTCGGAACCATCGCTTTCACCTCCATTAGCGGATATATCAGTAATTCTCGAGATTCCAAACGTATATCAAATGCCGCGCTCATCTCAAAGGGATTCGATATAGCATTTGCCGCAGGAACATTCGTCAATACTTCCAAGACCTCTACTGGCTACAATATAGCACTTGTCGGTTCCGGACTAACGATGACCGGGTATTATGGAGTCGTCAATGACACCCTCCTTCAGTCCATTAAAGTAATGGGGAACGATACTGCCGTGTATGATGGATTTCAGGAATACCGATATAGCTATTTCCCTAATGAGAAAAAATACCAGGTTCTTGCAACATTGGAGAATCCGGAAAATGCAAGATCCGCGTTCATTCTCCCTTCGTTTGTAAATCAGGCATTTGCTGCAAGCGGTTCGGTAGGATATGCTTTCATAAAAGGAAACTTTACCTCCACCGGGGAGATCAATAATCTCGTCGTCGATGCAAGTATGTGGGAGGTTGAGCCCATTGTGGACGGAATAAAAACTTTCTCCGGAACAGAAACTCTCGTCGTAGGAAGTGCATTGGCTCTCGTTGAGGCAGTCTACGTACCGGAAAATGGATCATGTGGAACTGCAAATGGACAGCTCTTTACAGTAACACCGACGAGTAATCTCTGTGCTATTGGAACATCCACAGGAATGCTCGATAATGGTGGGGTTGTCGATAAATGGACATGGGGGTGTACCGGTGTAAATGGAGGTGCCGATACTGCCGTCAATGCCTGTAGTGCGGATCTTGATACCTCAGTGAATTGTGTGTTTGATACGGATCCTGTAAATGGAAAATTTGGTGATGGAACTACGAATTACTGTACATTTGCACCATAAAACTCTGTCCTGTACTATCCTATAAAAATACTCCCGCAAATTTGCGGGAGTATTTTTTTGTTTATAGCAACATCCTCGGATACGCCGTTGTAACCTCATTTGTATTCCCTTTCGGCGGTAATCGAGAACCTGAGGGTTCTCGTGAGGAGCAGCACGGATGGTACGATGACCACACCATTCTTACATACTCCCGGAAAGCGTACAAAATTGTAGAGAAAAAATCGAGGCAGATGCACGAGCAAAACAAGATGCTTTTTTATTATAAAGATTTTTAAGAAAAGTACACTTATTTTTAGGGATTATTTCCCTTCCCGTTTTCCCGAACGGCTCAGTCGTATATCGTGCGAGATTGCTTCTTTTGTGTCCTCCTTGGTTTCACGGAAAAGATTGGATGCATGAGAGATTTTGGTGATGAATTGATCAAAATCTTTCAGTACGTCAACGAGGATATAGAAGAGGGGGACACCGATCAAAAGTCCGACGAATCCGAAGATATGCTCAGAGACGAGAAGTATCAAAAATGTAAGGAATACCGGGAGCTCCATATAAGAGGAAACTATTTTTGGATTGAGGTAATATGCTTCCACTGCATGTATGAAAATTGCCATACTGATGATAGCCATAATGACGCTTGTCCCACCATAATTGTATCCGATGATAAGAATAGGAACAGCGGAAAGAAAGGTTCAGAGAATAGGGACGAATCCGAAGATGAAAACGATAACCCCAAGAGTGATGATGTACGGAAAAGTTCCTCCTTCATGGAAAAAACTGATAATCAGAAGTCCGAGAATAGTGAGTATCGCATTCACGAGTGCAATAATTGCTTGCGCTTTAAAGATAAGACCGAATCCTTTGGTGATTTTTCCGAAGATGATACGATATTCTTCATAAAGAAATGAGAAATTCCCTCCTTTCATCGCCTCAAGATAATCGCTTATCTTCCTTCTATCTATGAGAAACACGTAACTCAAAATAAGGGCGATAAAGAATTTCGTAAGGAAAATTCCGATATTTTTGATATTTTCAAATGTTCCCTTTACGATTTCCTGAACCGATACCGGATTGAAAATACTGCTCAGCGCCTTATTGATACCGAGATCCATATTTACGCTATTTTCCAAGCTGGCAATAGCGCCCTGAAGCTGATTCGTAATGACCGGAGCATCTTGGATGAGTCATTTTCATTCCTCCAATAGGTGTGGAATGAGCGTATAAAAAAGTGAAACTACTATGGCGATGAAAGTGATATATACAACCGTGATGACAACAGGAAGAGAGGATCCCGTTCGGAGAAATTTCCGAACTAATCGGTGGGACATATGATCGCTCAATTGGATCATTTTGAGACTAATGGCCTTTGCCACATCGAGAAAAAGGTAGGAAAAGAGGAAGGCTATGAGGAAAATAGCGAGAAAAGACTCAAGAAAATAGATTCCTATAAACAGAAGGGTTATAGCAAAGATCTTCTGGAAAAAATAACGATTGAGAATGAGCTTAAAAAGAAAAGGAATATGCATAAGAGTAATAAAAATTAATAATTAATTGTCATTCCCTCGAAGGAGGGAATCTTCCTCGTATTTTAAAATATTATCAGATATTAAACTATATATTTTATTAACCTTTCCCTTCGGGATATTCGGTAGATTCCCGTCTTCACGGGAATGACGGATTCTAAAATATATCCGTTGCATCATCCGTAAGTGATGTTGTTTTTTGTTCTTGTTTCATACCCTTCCCTCATTTACGAATAGTGATCTGGTATCCCTCTCCGAAAAGAGCATCGAGTGTTTCCTGAAGAAAGAGTCGTACATCAGCGGAATCAAGTTTTTTGTGATTAAAATCACTATCCGGATGTATAACAATCGTATTCCCCTCTTCGCTATAGGTTGCTACTCGAAGTCAGAGTCCGACAAAAGATCGCCTTGGGACAGTGCGTATATGTTCGATGAAGCGACTAAAATCAAAAGAATTTTTCGGCTGAATCAGAGACGTATTCTCTTCTGGTTTCAGGTGGGAAGAAATGGAAGTAATTTCCGACACCTCTTTCTCTTCGACCGAAACGGGGGAAACCATGGTTTTTTGTTCTTTTTTTGCGGGGAGAGAAGAGTCCTTATTTTCTTTCTGTTCCAATACTTTCGATCACATATGGATAACCGAAGGGGTTACAATGCATCGAAACGTACTCGTTTCCAGGAGGAGAAATGGATCCGGGGAAAATTTCAATCGTCCATATACTCCTTCAAATATCTCGAAAAGTTCCGTATACGATCCAAATTCGACTTTCTTCAAGGACTCTTTCATGCGGTCTCGAAGAAAGAAGAGGAGTTGCTCAAGAAAGAGTCGTACATCGAGGCTCTTCTCTCGAAGAAAAGCGAGATTTTTGAGGGTTTTTTCTTGGTCTTTGGAAATAAGCGCCTCGATAAAGTCCGAGAGGAAATCGTCTCCAATGAGCTCCAGATTTTCCTCGATGTATTTTCGTTTCAAAACCCCTCCGACACTGTACTGTTCAAAAAGCGTTATAGCATCGCGGAGACCTCACTTCGCAAGTCTCGCGATAAGCTCCAATGCCGATTCTTCCACTTGAATATGCTCCGCATGAGCGATAAAATGAAGCCGTTCGATAATATCCTCGTTCTTGATGCGCTTAAAATCGTAGCGTTGCGAACGAGAGATAATCGTGTCGGGGATCTTGTGAATCTCCGTCGTGGCGAGGATGAACTTCACATGTTTCGGTGGTTCTTCCAGGGTTTTGAGAAGAGCGTTGAAAGCTCCCTTTGAAAGCATATGCACCTCATCGATGATGTACACCTTGTATGGCGCTTGGGTGGGCTGAAACTGGGCTCGTTCGATCATATCTCGGATATTGTCGACTCCCGTATTGGAAGCAGCATCGATCTCGATGATGTCTAAAAGACTCCCGTTCTCCGCATCACGACAGTTCTGGCACTCTCCGCAAGGATTCCCGTCGACAGTGAGAGAGAGACAGTTTACCCCCTTGGCAAGTATTCGTGCCACGGTCGTCTTTCCCGTTCCGCGAGAACCGTGAAAAAGATACGCCCCAACCGTGCGATTCTGCAAAAGAGCATTCTGCAAAACCTCCCGGACGAAGGTTTGTCCGAAAAGAGAATGAAAATCTTTGGGTCGATATTTTTGATAGAGTGCCATTACTGGGGAAAAAAGAGGAGAAATATATACTGGAGTATACGGATGATGGACAAAAAACAAAATTTAACGAAAAAGATTTTTTCATAACCCATTGCTTTTTTTTAAAAAATCATTATATACTATCTTATATCAAAGAAATAGAGTCTTTCTAATAAAAACTATTTTAGTCGTTAATAAGCACAATCCATATGGTTCATAGACTTGCTTTTCCCCCTTATGACAGACAAATTGATGATAGCAACTCCAGCTCTGTATCACAAGAAAATATTCGGTCAAGAGCACAGGAAATATTGGCCACTGAGGGTCCTACGCTTGATATCCAAGAGGAAACACTTCAGTTTCTCTGTGGATCAAGAGCAATAAACGGCCCTCAAGAGCTTATTCAGATACTTTTCGACATTGGAAAACTCCTCAATATTCAACGATTTATTCTATATCGTATCGTAAACGTAACGGAAGCGGAAATCCTTCTTCTCTTTTCTTCGCATACCAGAGAGACAGAATATATAGGACAGATTGTGCCAATAATGGGAAACCCGAATCTTGAGCAAGCAGTATCTACTCAGATACTCTCACAAGTTCCCGTTCCAGGAATTGGTATCGATGTAGCTTTCCCTATAGGGCGTAATAATCTCGTTGTAGGAATCGATAATACCGATGGAGCGAGGGAATTTTCTCAGGAAGACATGATTATCATAAAACCTGCAGCACTTCTTCTTGCTACAGCATACAATGCTTGACATGCCATACATACGAATGGCCTAGATGGGCTCACCGGACTCGCGAATCGTTCTGCTCTTAATTCCGCTATTGATAAGTGAATGGATATTTTTGATACTCCTATTCCATCTATTGAAGCAATTGGTTTCTTCGATATCGATTTTTTTAAACAATTCAATACCGACCATGGTCATCATACGGGTGATATGGTTTTAAAACATGTGGCACATATAATAAAAAGGGAGGCGAAACGCTTAGGCGGTAAAGCGTTTCGTTATGGAGGGGAGGAATTTGTCGCAACTTTCAGTAAATCCATGTCTCATGAAGAGATTGATTCGATACGAAAAAGCGTTGAGGATTCTATATGTATGTTTGAATGAAAAGAACATAAAGTAAGGTGTTCT
>DNKW01000014.1 GCA_003488655.1 Candidatus Altimarinota bacterium
AAGAGATGCTCCGTCCCCATAGGTATTAAATCCCGCAAGACAGCCGATAGGCGCCATCTGTGATCCATTATTTCCGCTCCTGCAATAATACAATCCGTCTCCGTAACTCGCTCCAACCCCCCCACTTCCATAATTTCCATACCCGGAAAATATGCTATAGTGCCCCGAGGAAGCATTCGCCCCAACAACTTTTCTGTTCCAGTATTCCTCATAATCAATATCTCCGCCGGTTTTTATAAGATCGATGAATTTTTCTGTGGCACTATAGAGCTCATTGTTGAGATCAAGCCGGCTGGATACCATAGTCCGGAGTATCCCAATGTTGCTCATCGAGTCGAATGCCATGATGATAATAATCGCAAAGATGGTGATAGAGACAAGCATCTCCACGAGAGTGAAACCGGAAGAGTTGAGGTTTTTTTGGAAATTATTTTTAATACCCTGCTTCATATTTTCTAAAAAACTAAAAACTAAAAACTACTTTTTCCTCTTTTCTGTAAAGGTTTTTTCTTTTTCAAAAATATAATGGAGAAACGTTCCAACGCTTCTTCCGATTTTTATACCGGACGGCGCCTTCCAAAAAGATTTTGGTCCGATATGGAAGAAAAAATTCATCGTATCGAGAAAAGTGTTTTCTTTCAGTATTTTTTGGTCTTTCCCCGCCAGGTTTTTGACAAAGAGACCAACGCTCTGTATGAGGGATATAAAAAAATCCTTTGCTAAACTTAGGAGAATAAAAACAGTATTTTTATTCAATTTTTTTTCTCACATAGGCACGATTTTTTGAAACAAATAAACGATTTAGTGTCTTTCTCTTTACAAAAAACTTATTTTCCTATAATCGAACCCGTACTATACGAAACTATCATTTACTTTTACCATATGAATTATATCGCAAATTCAAAAAATCGGAAACTAAAAAATAAAATACACGCAATCCTCGCGCGCCTGAGTTTCAATTTTCTCCATCTCTCCGGAAGCCTGAGAATAATCAGTATTGGTATTTTCCTTTCATTCGTCTCGCTCTTTTTGAACTGGTTTTCCATCGTAGACAATACATTGAACGGAAATGCATTCAGCATCCATGCGGGATATATCGGATACATTATCATCCTCATAAACGGCATTCTTTGTTTTCTTCTCCTCTCAAACACAGGAAAAGAGAAGCTCAAAACCAAAGTCCATCTTACTTTTTCTGATCATACCATCATTATAGCCTCTGGAATCACCCTTTTTCTTTTGACGCTCGTAATCTTTAATTCTATTCGGGGCTTCGTGCTTTTTTATCAAAACATCGTTATAGGCGACGGTATCACTTTTCAATGCATTGGATCGATTTTTATCACTCTTGGAGGCTTTCTCTATTATCGTGAGAAAAAACAAGACTTTTTGAGCACGATGTATGTCGAAAATACTGGAGCGAATGACTCTCTTCTTGCCGAGTATGATGATTTACTTGGAAGAAATGACCCGGATAAGAAAAATATGACGCTTCCATTATAGCAATTTTTGTTCGACGATAGACATAAATTCTACTTTTTTCTTGACTTTTCGCGAAAAAAAATTATACAGGATAGTAATTCTATTCATTTTTTTTAAAAAGTATGGGTGCAGTTCTCAATACCAAACAAATTCAGGACAGTTTTATCTCTATCCTTTCCTGATTGACCGACAAAGAACAATCCGTTATCACCCGTCGTATCGGGCTCGGAGGAGAGAAGGAGACTCTTCAGTCCATTGGTAATACCTACGGGATTACCCGAGAGCGTGTTCGTCAAATCGAAGATGTTGGTATCAAGAAGATTGGTCGAATTGTTCGATCGAGCGCCCTCGTATATATCCAGGAGACTGCCGAGAAAATTCTAGGAGTATCCGGAGGACTTATGACAAAAGACAAGCTTGTCGCGGCTTTGATTGAAGAGATTCGTATCGAAAATACCCTCAACGAAGGGATTCTTGAGGTCATTGTTCAATCGGATTTCAATATCCAAAAAAGCAAACCGCAAATCGGAACCCAGACGTATTTTTATACTCCAGATATTCAGAAAAAACTCATTGGTGCTATCCATAAGGAAGCGATGACTATTCTTAAAAAGAAAGGGGATATCATGGAAACAACGGCACTGTACGAAATAATCCGATCAAATCTCGCGTCTGCTTTCGGGAAAATAGAAGCGTGTCTTATCGATGCTGTTCTTGATATCTTTGATGAGTTGGTGAAGGGAGAAGAAAAATACATCGGTCTTACCAAGTGGAAGATCCTTAATCCCTCAACACTCAAGGACAAGGCTGTATATGTTTTCAAGAAAGAAAAGAATCCCATCCATTTCGTGGAACTTGCCAATAAGATTTCCAATTATTTCGGAGAGCCGGTAAAGGTTGCAACCATCCACAACGAACTTATCCGAAATAATGAATTCGTCCTCATAGGACGTGGTATCTATGTTCTCAAGGAATGGGGATACAAGCCGGGAACGGTACTCGATGTCATTATGGATATCTTCCAGAAGGCAAAAACTCCGCTCTCCACCGAAGAAATCATCGCATGAGTTCTCAAAACTCGACAAGTGAAGACAAGCACCATCTACATGAATCTCCAAAATAAGCAGCAGATTGAACGAGTCGGACGTAATATGTACCAACTTAAGCAAGCTTAAGTTAAAACCTTTGAAAAACTCGTTCTTCAGGCTTAAATCTCCGCTACTTGTTCTCCGTACATGAGTACGGTTCACTCCGTTGCTCGATTTGCACCTGAATTACTTCGCTTTTGAAAGGTTTTAGAAATTCATTGCAAAAAACCCTGGGATTCCCAGGGTTTTTTAGTTATATCTTCCGGTATGAGAGTGCTTCCGCGAGATGCGGGAGCTTAATATCAGGCGAACCTTCCAGATCGGCAATCGTCCGGGCGAGCTTGAGGATGCGGAAGTAGATGCGGGTTGAGAGATTCAGACGCTCTATCGCATTCTTTATGAATACATCTTCCTCTTTGGCGAGTATGCAGTATTTCTCCACGTCTTCGTTGCCCATCTCGGCGTTGTAGGTTTTCTTGGTTCCGGCAAATCGTTTCTTCCCGAAGGCTCGTGCTTTCTCTACTTGATCTTTGAGTTCTGCGGAAGTTTTCGGTGTTTTTTTGTGTTCCGAGAAATCTTCTGCTTTTATGCGGGGAACGCGGATAAAGAGATCGATACGATCGAGAATAGGACCCGAGAGTTTCGATCGATATCGTTCTATTTGTCCTTCGCTACAGATGCAGGGCTTTTCCTTGTCTCCGAGGAATCCGCACGGACACGGGTTCAGAGCTCCGATAAGAACGAACTTTGCAGGGTAGGTGTAACTCGCATTCACCCGATTGATGCTGATCTCTCCGTCCTCGAGCGGTTGTCGGAGCATCTCGAGGAGCTTCCCATCGAACTCCAGAAACTCATCGAGGAAGAGAACTCCTTTGTGAGCAAGGCTGATCTCTCCCGGGCGAGAGTCTCGTCCTCCTCCGATGATACTTATGTCGCTGGCGGTATGGTGAACTTTGCGGAACGGTCGTGCAAATACGAGCGGATGATCCTTCGAGAGGAGTCAGGCAACGGAGTATATCTTGGATACATCGACGATTTCTGAGAAATCCATATCGGGGAGGATGGTGGCAAAAGCCTTCGCGAGCATGGTTTTTCCAGATCAGGGAGGTCATTCCATGAGGATGTTATGTCCTCCGGCAGCCGCAATCACGAGGGCTCGCTTGGCGTGCTCCTGTCCTATGATATGCTCGAAGCCCGTGATTTTTACGCTGGATTTATATTTCTCTATATATACTTTCGGATCAATCGGAACATGGGTCGGAAGCGGATCTAATCCTGAGAGGATTCGGATGAGTGAGGCGAGATCGGTAACCCCGATCAGATGCACTCCCGGGATGAGCGAAGCTTCCTCGAGGTTCTCCTGGGGGAGGAATATATACTTCATACCCTGCTCTTTGGCGAATATGACCGAGGGAAGTATGGCGTTCACACTCCGAAGTTTCCCGTCGAGAGCGAGTTCCCCGACGAAGAGACTGTTTTCCATGTATTCTTCGAGGAAATCCTGTTCACGGCAGAGTATCCCGATGGCTATGGGGAGATCGAAACTCGGTCACTTCTTCCGTATATCCGCAGGAGCGAGATTGACTGTGATACGTGTGGAGGGAAATGAGAATCCTGAATTCTTGAGAGCGCTTCGTACCCGCTCTTTGCTCTCTTGAATCGCCGCATCAGGAAGACCGACAATATTGAACGCGGGCATCCCATTACTGACATCGAGCTCCACGTCTATCTTGTTTCATGAGAGCCCATTCACCGATACAGAGAAAACTTTTGAGAACATACTATGAAGCCTGGTTAGAGAACATTATTCCGATAATGATAGTGATTTTTTATTCTTTGTAAACTAGGAAATATATATTTGCTATGGATATTGCAATTTCAGAAAAATTTGCATTGTTTGGAAAATACGATACCATCCTGTAAAGTTATTTTATATTTTCACTTCGTTTATATGAAGTTTCCCTCTTTTCCCATCGGACGATTCGCTGTCCAATGAGCCGTCTTTGGATTCTCGGCTGCTGTCACTGTTATCATCGTCTCTATTGTATATGCCACCGTCTCATGGGGTTCTCTCCCGACGGTAAACTCTGGAAGTGGACTCACCGCTACGGCTTGGAATGATCTCGTTTCTCATGTGAATCAATCCGTGAAACAAGCAAGTCCCGTTATTACAGTGAGTGGATCAAATGTGGGAATTGGAATAACGACACCGGCAACTAATCTGGAAGTACATAGTGCAACTGCCGCTGCTTTAAGAATCTCAGGTGCTAATGGAAATAGTCAACAGTTACAATTTGGAAGTGTAACAGCGCCAACTCAGGCGTATTTATATTCATATTATAACGGTGGCAGTCCATACTTTTCAATTTATAATAATGCAGTAGAAGCGGTTCATATTGATAATCTTGGTAATGT
>DNKW01000089.1:0-698 GCA_003488655.1 Candidatus Altimarinota bacterium
AATTTCTTTATTATCTTCTCTTGGATGACGAGCGCTTCTTCATCGGTGATGGTTTTGGTCAAATCCTGTATGAGAAACGAGAATGTCACGGACTTCTTGTCCGCTCCTATTTTCGTCGCATCGCGGAATATATCGACCACGGAGAAGCTCGAAAGCATCGGACTCACACTCGAAATCTTCGCGATAACCGTACTCACAGGAACGGTTTCCGCAAATACAAAATTGAGTTCGCGGGTAATCCCCGGGAATTTTCCGATTTCGGAAAATGTATGGCTGGCGGTTGCAAAATGATGAGAGAGTTTCTGGTAATCCACTTCAAAGAGGAGGACATCCGCATTGGCGAGACCGAAAGATTCGGCGACTCCCGGGTGAAGCGATCCGAATGATATTAGCGGTACTTTCGTATCCGTTCTGTAGAATCCTGATTTATTTGGGTGCAAATAAGTTATTTCCGTTCCTTGTTCTACGACGAAATCAACCCCTGGAAGAAGAGAACGAACAAATCCATCGAGGATAGTTCGAAGGGTTTTCATATCTTGGCCGACAAGAACTCCGGCAATCGCCTTTTCTTCGTAAAATTTATTTTCCTTGTTCTTATAAAAGGTTTTTCCGATTTCGAAAAAGGAGAATTTTTTCTGTTGCTTCAGATTCTCGGTAGTAGTCTCCAAAAGATTCGGAACCATGGAACGTCGCATCAT
>DNKW01000089.1:916-6213 GCA_003488655.1 Candidatus Altimarinota bacterium
GCATTGATACAGTCTCGAAGTTCGATATCCGTATTTTTTTCGGCAATGGAGAAGGGTCCGGTGATCGGAGTGTCCGGAACCTGTTCGTACCCGTTGATTCGTCCGAGTTCCTCGACCAAATCCTCTTTAATGGAGATATCTTTCGATGCTCTCCAGCTTGGAACTTTCACACTGAAAGTATCGCCTACGAATGAAACTTCGAATCCGAGTCTTTGAAGAATTTCCTCCGTTCGCTCTTTTGAAATCCTGAGTCCGAGTTTTTTCTCCACGAAGGCGAGATCGATACTGATAGTGATATCTCGAACCTTCGCTTGATCAAGGTACGAAAAAGAACCGAAATTCTTTCCTTCTTTTCCGAGGAATTTTAAGAGATCAAACACCCGTGGAAGAGCTCGGCTTGCGAGTGTTGGGTCGAGTGATTTCTCGAAACGCATCGATGAATCGGTGCGAACCGCGAGCCGTTGTGAAGTGAGTCGGATTGAAACCGGGTCAAAACAAGCGGATTCGAAATACACATGTTTGGTTGTTTCACTCACGGCTGAGCTCATCCCTCCGATGACTCCCGCAATGGCGAGCACTTTCTCGGAGTCGGCGATGACGATATCTTTGGAGGTGAGCGTATATTCTTTGGAATCAAGCGCGAGCAAGGTTTCCCCGGAGAGTGCCTGACGAACGATTATATTTCCCACCACCTTGTCCGCATCGAAAGCGTGCATCGGCTGCCCGAGTTCGGTCATGACAGAGTTCGTGATATCCACGAGATCGTACTTTGGTGAAATCCCCGCTTTTCGGAGCATTTGGTCGATTCCGAACGGAGAAGTTCCCGTTTGGATATTTTCCACGGAAATAAGCTCGTAAGAGAGAACATTCGGCGAATCGATTTTTACGAAAAGTTTTCTGGAAATTTCTGGAAGTTTTCCAGCATACGGTTTAAACGGAAGCGAAAATATCGCCCCGAATTCTCGAGCATTTCCCTCGGCACTAAAAAGATCTGGACGGTTCGTGATGAACTTGTTGTCGATTTCGAAAACAGTGTCCTTCAAAGGAAAGGAATAACTCTCTGTTCCGTTTCCTGGAATACTGACTTCAAGAGTATAAAATGAGCTGCCGAGTTTGGATTGCAGAAGTTCTTCGGAAAAGTGTTTCTCGAGTTGCATAATACCGGGAGCCCGTTCCTCCTGGAGTCCGAGTTCGTCTTCGCTGCAGATCATCCCTTCACTCACCTCTCCGCGGATCTTGGAGGATTTGATTTCAAAATCCCGCTGTGCTCCGAGTTTCGCACCAACGAGCGCAACCGCGACGTATTTCGCCGTTCGGACGTTTTCCGCTCCGCAGACGATATTGCGAGCTCCGAGTGAACCACAATCGAGCTCAACGAGATTTAAGTGGTCGGAATCTGGGTGCGGTCGGGTGGACACAACTTTTGCGATCACGACTTTATCCTCGAGTCCCACCTCTTCGATTCCATCGATTTCGGCGGTATGAATCGAGTAAAGATGTCCGAGTTTTTTAGCTCCAAGTTCAGACAGAACTGGAGAAATATTGGTATATTGAGATATCCAAGAAAGAGGAATTTTCATAGCGAGAAATGAAGTTAATATAACAGAAAACAGTATTTTGCGAGGATTATACGAAAAGATTCTGTTTTTTCAAAAAAGAATAGAAAAAACTGAATAAACTCCTCTTTTCAATTATATAAAACCGAGCGCTCCAATTTCATAAAAAATTGACTTTATTAAGAATATAATTATATATGGTATATAAATATTTTTCAATAGGATAACTATGAACGTAAGTGTGATGTATAAAAAAGCTGATGTAGTCGTATTTGAATGAACTCCTCATTATATTATGGCTGTTTTATCATGATGGGAAGAAGAAGTAACATACAATATATGTAACACGGAA
Organism: Candidatus Altimarinota bacterium; assembly: GCA_003488655.1. Taxonomy (GTDB): domain Bacteria; phylum Patescibacteriota; class Gracilibacteria; order BD1-5; family UBA2023; genus UBA1545. Next base: position 2,825 of record DNKW01000089.1, read on the forward strand.
CTTCTATGACCGAAATTCTGAATTAAGCTCTGAGAAGATTGTCTAGTCCCTTCTCATGCCCTAGCAGAAACAATAAGAACAAGGGCTCGATGTTTTTTATAAAATTTCAAAGTTGAGCTCAAAAAAGAATAGAAAAATCCCCATCGACGATGGGGATTTTTCTAAATAATACGCTCGTAAGATTCTTTTTGAATATCAAAAATTATCCTTCCACAATTACTTTCTCATTCATAAATGTCTTGATTCCATGTTCTCCGAGCTCCTTTCCATACCCGGCATCCTTGATACCACCATAGGGAAGAAAAGCATAACTCGTGACGATTTTATTGATAGCAACATTTCCCGCTTCGATTCGAGCGGCAACATAATCGATCTGTGCTCGATCGTCTCCGAATATGGAACATCCGAGTCCGTAGCGCGAAGCATTGGCAAGCTCGATAAGTTCTTCAATATCGCGAGCTACGGCCACTGGTGCCACCGGCCCGAATACCTCTTCATCGAATGCGCGAACTCCCGGTTTCGCACCCGAGAGAACCGTCGGTGCGTAAAAGTATCCAGGACGATCCAGACGAACTCCTCCAGTGAGAAGTTTCGCTCCCGCACGGATAGAGTCCGCGACTTGAACGGTGATTTCTTCGAGCATATCTTCTTTCGCAACGGGACCAACTTTTGTCGTGAGTTCCATCGGATCTCCGACCACGAGTTCACTCATCCCTTTTGCGAACTTCTGGCAGAATTCGTCATAATACTTTTCGAGAATGATAAAACGTTTTGAGGAATTACACTTCTGTCCGCAATTGGACATCCGTCAGGAAATAGCCGATTTCACAATCTCATCCATACGATTATTATCGAGTACGAGAAATGGATCACTTCCTCCAAGCTCGAGAACCGAAGGTTTGAGGTATTTTCCCGCAAGCGAACCAATCACTCGTCCGGCTTTATCACCTCCCGTGAGAGTAACTCCGACGATAGTCCTATTGGCAATAATCGATTCCGAGAGAGAAGACGGTATCAAAAGATTCGTATAGATTCCTTCTGGGAATCCCGCCTCAAGAAATGCAGATTCAAGAGCGATAGCTGCCTGTGGAACATTGGAAGCATGTTTCACGAGAACCGTATTTCCGGCGATGATATTTGGGATAGTAGAACGAATAACCTGATTGAATGGGAAATTCCATGGAGTCACGCAGTAGAGTACTCCGAGTGGTTCATACACGATTCGCCCCTTTGCTCCACCTTCATCAAATGTCTTGGGAGATAAAAGTTTTTCGGCATTATCCCGGAAATATTTGATGGTTCCAATCGACTTCGCGATATCCCCAGCAGCGTCACTGATGGGCATTCCCATTTCGAGGGTATCGAGTTTTGCGAGATCTCCTTTCTGTGCTTCGAGCACTTCTGCGAGAGCAGTGAAAAGACGTTGTTTCTCAACAAGAGGAGTATTTTTCCAAACTTTATAGGCTTTTGCTGCCGTTTCTATTTTTACAGCAAGTTCCGCTTCGCTAATGTGTGGCACTTCGAAGATAGTTTCTCCAGTAGTTGGATTGATAGATTTTGATCACATAAGAATGGTAAGTTAGGAGTTATTTAATTGTTTCATGTATAATCTTCATAAGCCTGTGCGGATCAAGAGCGGCGGATCCGATGAGAAAACCATTCACTTCCCGTTTACTTATGAGTTCATGAGCGGTTACTTCCGTCACACTTCCTCCATAGATAATTCGACTCTTCGCTTGTCCAAGGAGTTCCCGGATAAACATATGAATCTCCTCAGCATATTCCGGAGTTGCCGACTTTCCGGTTCCGATTGCCCAAACAGGTTCGTACGCGATATCGATTCCAGTAGTGTCGGCAATTCCCGAGAGTCCTTTCTCGAGCTGGACACGGAGAATATCCTTTGTGAGTCCCGCTTCTTTTTCGGTGAGATTCTCTCCGATACAGAGAACCGGACGAATGCCGTGAGCGAGTGCTGTATTCACTTTTTTATTCACCAACTCATCGGTTTCCCCGAAAATGGTTCGGCGTTCAGAGTGTCCGAGTATCACATATTCACACTTAATATCCTGAAGCATAAGCGGAGAAGTTTCTCCAGTGTAGGCTCCAGATACTTCCGAGAACATATTCTGCGCTCCAAGATGCACGGAGGAGTTCTGGATAAGCTCTGATGCTCTGGAGAGACCTATGGTTGCGGGAGCAATCATAACATCTACTCCCGGTGTGTTCGGATACTCTCGAGTAAAAGTCCCGAAGTATTCCTGAAGTTCCGTATTGGTCTTGTTCATCTTAAAATTGGCACCGATGAGGAGATTCATAGAAAAATGATAGATAGAAAACTAAAGTCCCGAAAGTATATCGAAAAGCGAATGATTGTAAAATCAAAAATCACAGAAAAAAATCGAATAAAAAAATTACTTCCGTCTTGCTTTTTCGGCTTTTTGTATACAATACTCGGGTTACAAATAACCACGAGTATTTTTTATGGAAAACCAATACGAAATCGTCATGGGACTCGAAACCCATGTCCGAATAAAATCCGAAACCAAGATGTTCTGTGCCTGCCGCAATGCGGTGGAACTCGCCGACGAACCGAACCTCCATACCTGCCCGTACTGCATGGCATTCCCGGGAGCGCTTCCGGTACTCAACGAACGGGTCATCGATCTCGCAGTTCGAGCAGGGCAAGCGATGCGATGCACGGTCAACGAGACCTCCGTATTCGACCGAAAGTCCTACTTCTATCCGGACTCCCCTTCTGGCTTTCAGATTACCCAGCTCTATCACCCGATTGTTCAGCACGGGATTGTTCAGGCACTTGTAAGTAATACCACGAAATCAAAAGACTCTGAGATTGGATGAAATTCGCGTGAAAATCGAGCCTCGGAATGAGGCGTACACCGGGAAGGTACGATGAATGAGAATGCGGAGATTTGAACGTGAAGTTCGCCAATTCTCAAGTCTTTTAAAATAGAACGAATGCATATAGAGGCTGACGCCGGAAAATTGATACACAGCGGAAATAAAACCCTTTGTGATTACAACCGTGCCGGAAGTCCGCTTATGGAGATCGTGACCGAACCGGATTTCCGTTCTAAGGAAGACGTCATCGGGTACCTCGAAGAGCTCCAGAAGCTTATGCGATGGTGCGGAGCGAGTGATGCCGACATGGAAAAAGGTCAGCTCCGATGCGACGTGAATATCTCTATCCGGAAACCCGGAGAAACCATCCTCAACAATCGCGTGGAACTCAAGAATATCAACTCCTTCTCCGCCATCGGACGCGCGATCGATAACGAATATAAACGGCAGATCAAGATCGTGGAAACCGGGGGGAAAGTTCCTCAGGAAACCCGCGGATGGGACGATGAAAAAGGAATAAGTTCTTCCCA
>DNKW01000039.1:0-3896 GCA_003488655.1 Candidatus Altimarinota bacterium
GTTCGTGGTATAATCTCTCTCACTATTATAAAATATAAAAATATGCCAGAGAATAAACCGCTTACTCTCGTAAACACTGTTGTGTCGGAAGATACGATTCTTTCTCCTGCGGTCGCAGCGATTGTGGAAAAAGCTCATTCATGAACCGTCGAGATTATCGAACGATTCGCTTCCAACGAGCAAAATCCCCTCCGTTATTACCTCCGGGAAGCAAATGCCACCATTGCCTGTATTCTCGGAAAGCAGACGAAACCCGAATATTTCTCGCAGATCATCGCACTCAAAAAACAGTTCCGAGCATACGAGGCTGCTAATGACCCCGCTTGTGACGAGACAAAAAAAGCGGCGTAATAATCATAGTTATATCAAAATGCAACAACTTCCTTTCAGACTCATACAAAAAAATAAGCTCACGCACGATGTGTACGAGCTTATTTTTACTACACAGGAATCCGTTCAGGTAGAACCGGGACAATATACCCTCTTTATGCTCCCGAAATCAAAACTCCGACGGGCGTATTCGATCGGCTATACCGATGGTCAGACTTTCACTTTTATCATCAAGCAACTGGAGGGCGGTGTCGGAAGCACCGAGATCTGTTCTCTGGAAATAGGAGGAGAAATCATAGGAATGACGCCACTCGGGCACTTCGTCCTAAAAGCGAATACTACCCCGAAGCTCTTTATCGGAACAGGAACTGGATTCGCTCCGCTCTACTTTCAGATTCGAGCTATGATGGATTCGGGAATTGAAACCCCACTCTTGTTCCTCTTTGGCGTACGAACTTCCGCGGATATCTTCTATATCGACGAGCTCAACCGCATGAAACATATGTATCCATTGTTTGACTACCGGATATACCTGAGTCAGGAGGATGCGGAAAATACCGTCCGAGGACGAGTTACGGACTTTCTCACGAAAGAGAATGTGAGCTCCTACGGAGAGTTTTACCTCTGCGGAAGTCCCGCGATGGTGAAGGATGCGAGAGAGAAACTCGAAGCAAGTGGAGTCGAGAAAGAAAAAGTGTTTTTTGAGCAGTACTAACTAAAATCCTTCCGAAATTCGGAAGGATTTTAGTATTTTACAGTATTTTTTTTCCACCCATATAGTTCTGGAGTACTCTTGGAACCCGAATGGTACAGTCTTCATTTTGGTAATTTTCCATAATGGCAACGAGGGCTCGTCCGCAGGCAAATGCGGTCGCGTCGTTGGTGTGGATGAGTTCTACATCACCATTTGAGCGTCGCACGCGGGTCTGAAGCCTGCGAGACTGGTAGTCGGTCATGTAATCGGCTGTGTGAGTCTCTCGGTATTTCCCTTGAGCGGGGAGCCATGCCTCAATGTCGGAACCTTTCGCATTCGGTTTCCCGATATCGAAAGTACACTTCTGGAGTTTCTGGTACGGGATTTCGAGTTGTTGCATCAAGTATTCTTGGATTCCCGAGAAGAGGAGGTGTTCGTCGTGGGAAGTCTCGGCTATCGAAAAGCTTTCCATCTCCATCTTGTCGAACTGGTGCATTCGGATAATCCCTTCCATATCCTTTCCATACGTTCCCGCTTCTCCACGGAAACTCGTCGCATATCCGAGATATCGAACCGGCATATCACGTTCGTCGAAAATCTCATTCGCGTGCATGGAACCGAGCACGTGCTCCGCAGAGCCCTGAAGCCAGAGATCCTGACCTTCAATCTTGTAGCGATCTTCTCGCGGATCCAATCGATCCATTGCTTCGTATGGAGCGGTCTTGATCATATACGGAGGAAGGACTGGAGTGAATGGTTTCGCGGAAACCTTGAGTCCGTGTTCCGCGATAATACCCGCAAGAACTTTCTCATCGCTGAGCGAGTCCATAACCCAATTCACAAGCGCAAATTGGAGACGTACGAGATCTCCTTTGAGGTACGCGAAACGGGCTCCCGCGACATTTGCGGCACGTTCCTTATCGAGCCATCCGCGAGCATTGGCGATGTCCGCATGGGACTTCACCGGGAATGAAAAAGAAGGAATTGTTCCCCACTGGCGAACAATCACATTATCCTCTTCCGTCAATCCCACGGGAGTATCGGCAGTCGGGATATTGGGAATCTTCTTGTAGAGCGCAAGGAACTCCGTCTCAATCGCCTCAGATTCGACTTCAAGAACTTGAAGCTGTTCCTTGAGAGCCTTTGATTGCTCAATCAGAGCCGGTTCCGGCCTTCCTTTCCCCATAGCGTCGGAGAGCTTATTGCGCTCGGCTCGGATCTCATCGAGGCGTTGCTTAAGAGGAATACGCTTGGTATCGAGTTCGATAACGCGATCGAGATCTACTTTCGTCACTTTATCATGGAGAGTCTTTCGTACCAAATCAGGATTAGTTCGAAGGATTTTAATATCAATCATAGGGAAACAAGGGAAAACGGTTAAGATATGGATGGTAATGGGATTTTATTTCGAAGTTTATACAGTCTTGGAAAAACAGAAGGACTTCAACTGACTTTGTATGAACAAGAAAGAAATTCCCATTACCATCCGGGCAAGATGTGCATATTATAGGGAAAAATCGAAGAAAGCAAGGTTATTTCGAGAAAATAATCGAGGCGAGCGACTCCATTGTTTCCTCAAGGGTCGTATTGATAACCTTGTGATCATAAAAATCCTGTTCTTCCATCTCCACAAGTGCGTTCGCGAGACGAAGTTCCATATGGTCGGATTGCTCGGTTCCACGTCCCGAGAGCCGTATCCGAAGCTCCTCAATGGAAGGAGGGAGAAGAAAGAAGGTCTGCACCGTATATCCGCGATGTTCAAGGAGGGGCTTCAAGTGAACCATTCCCTGGGGATCCACGATATAAAGCGGATATTTTCCCAGTTCTATAATTCGTTCCAATTCCTCGAAAGTGGATCCATAATAGTTTCCGTGCACCAGGGCATATTCGATCATATCACCCGAATCTATACGGGACTGAAACTCTGCACGTGAGAGGAAATAATAATGTTTTCCCTCTATCTCTCCTTCGCGCTTTATGCGAGTCGTGGTCGTGACAATCTTCTCCAAATGATCGATATACTTCGTATGGAGTGCTTCCCAGATGGTCGTTTTTCCTACTCCAGACGGTCAGGAGAGGATGAGGATATGAGGAGGGGTACGAGTACGAGTCATTGGAAAATAGTTAAAATATCTTTACTTCGTAAGTATAGGGGTATTTCGAGATTTGCAAGAATAAAATATGTATTGCAAAGGAGAAAAAATCCTATATGATAATCACGCTAATTTTCGAAAAATTATTTTAATTCATTATCTTTTTTTATGAAAAAAGCTCAAATCGGTCTCATCGGTCTTGCGGTTATGGGAGCGAATCTTGCTCGCAATATCGCTTCTAAAGACTTCGACATCGTCGTTTATAATCGAACAAAAGAGAAGACGGAAGAATTCATAAAACAATATGGGAATACCCACCTCTCCGGTGAGATGCACGATCTTTCCAAATTTGTCGCTTCCATCGAGCGTCCGAGAAAAATCATCATCATGGTGCAAGCGGGAAAACCCGTTGATGCCGTTATCGAAGAGCTTCTCCCGCATCTTGACGCGGACGATTGTATTATCGATTGTGGGAATTCCTACTATCGTGATACTATTCGTCGAGAAGCATACCTTGCTCCAAAAGGTATTCATTTCGTAGGATGTGGCGTATCCGGTGGTGAAGAAGGGGCACTTCATGGGCCCAGTATCATGCCGGGAGGAACCAGAGAAAATTATGTACAGCTCCGTCCAATTCTCGAAGCAATTGCCGCACGCGATTTCAATGGATGAGCCTGTGTAACCCATATAGGTACGGGAGCTTCCGGACATTTCGTCAAGATGGTTCACAATGGAATCGAATACGCTGTTATGCAAATAATGGCCGAATCATATGATGC
>DNKW01000039.1:4063-4482 GCA_003488655.1 Candidatus Altimarinota bacterium
TCGTATCTCTTTGATATATCTCTCAAAGTCCTCCGAAAAGAGGATGAATTCAAAAAGAGGGAACCTCTCGTCGACTATATTCTCGATCGTGCCGGACAAAAAGGGACAGGAAAATGGACGGTTATCGATGCTCTTGAACGTAATGTTTGTGTCCCTACCATTGCCGAAGCGGTATTTGCACGAAATATTTCCGCAAATAAAAAACTTCGAACCGAACTTTCCACTGTTTTTGAAGAATTTCATGGGAAAAATCTTCCTCCTTTGAATAAATTTCTTCCACTTCTTAAAAACGGGCTCTATGCCAGTATTCTTTCGGCCTATGCTCAAGGGTACGACCTTATCTCCCAGGCTTCTCGCGAAGAAGGGTGGGATGTAAACCTGGCGGAGATTTCCCGTATCTGGGAGTGAGGATGTATCAT
>DNKW01000037.1:0-5436 GCA_003488655.1 Candidatus Altimarinota bacterium
GTCGTCGTCTCGTTTTTGGAAATCTTGGCGAGGTCAATTTCGTCGTCTTTTGCCTTTTCCTCTTTACAGAATCCGACAGAACCGTATTCGATTTTGAGTTTTTCCGCCGTATCGATGGATACGCGAGCTCCGAGAGCGATGTCGGAAGTGACGTGTTCTCCTCCGATAGGTATAACCGCTGCAAATATAAGAGAACCTTCCTCAAATACTGCGACATCCGTCGTACTGGCTCCGATATCTATACATACCACTCCAAGCTCTTTTTGTCTCTTCGAGAGGACTGCTTCCGGCGCTGAGAGGACATTCGGATAGATATCGAGAATATCCACCCCGACATCATATATGCCTTTTTTGATATTCGAGAGAATATTACTGGATATACAGAATATATGACTCCGAACTTCGAGCTTCTTGGCAGACATTCCAACAGGGTTCTTTACCCCTGATTCCATATCAAGCATGAAAGATTCAGGTATGACCTTGAGAACGACTTTATTCATAAGATCCACGCCGTTTTGGCTCATATCAAGCACTCGATTGACATCCTCGTTGCTCACTTCTCCGTGCGGAACGGAAATGATACCATTATTGGTAACCACTTCGATATTGGTTCCGGAAAGAGAGAGGTAGATTGCAGAAACCTGCTCCCCAGTCATACGCTCTGCCTCCGAGAGAGAGTCGTCGATGTTCTTTTTGAACTCGTCCATATCGATGATATTTCCTTTGCGGATACCGTTCGATTTGGCGATACCCACTCCGAGAACACGGAGCTTCTTATCTTCAGTAAATGTAGCGATAACAGTTTTGATCTTTGCTGTTCCTATATCTATGGCGGTAAATACTTCTCCGGATACCATATGTAGTGAGTGATTAGCGGGAAAATAAAAGTGGTGTATAAAAATTGTATTCAAGAAAGTCCTTTATCTAAAGGCTTTTCCATAGAAAGGATAACCCCTTAACACGACATATTATATGACGGAAGCGCTATTTTTCAAATGGAAATAAAAAATAAAATTTCGCTCCTCCTTTTCCTCTTTTCTGAAGAGTTTTCAGAGCAGTCATATCGTAATTTGCATAGGCTCTGTTACAAGGTATATTTTATTGTATTTTTATTTGTCTTTTCTCTCGTTTTCCATACAATAACGCCACTTTTACTTAATAAAACATACATTTTTATGCAAAGCAGTTCCAAAAAACTCAATGCCTACACGGTAGAGCTTACCATCAAAGAAAACACCAAAGAGTTCGAAAAAGCCCGAGCGGAAACTATTGATTCCATCCGGAACAATGCGAGCATCAAGGGGTTCCGTAAAGGAGCTCATATTCCCGAGGAAGTGATTGTAAAAGAATACGGAGAGGATATGATTCGAGAACGAACGGTCAATACACTCCTCGATAAAATCTATCATAAAGCCCTTCAGAAAGAGGGAATTGTCCCTGTTTCAGCAGGTGCGGTAAAATCAGTGGTATCGGAGTCGCCGCTCGAGGTCATTCTCGATGTCGAAGTACTTCCGGAAGCCATTATCGACGAGAAGAAGATGAAGAAGATTACCATCAAGAAAACAGAAGTGAAAACCGAGGAGGATGAAGTAACCTCGACCATTACAGAAATCGAGAAACGATTTACTCACTATCATGATGCCGGAGCACAGAGCGAGGACGGATTCGACGCTTCAGCGGTTGCCATCGAGAAAGGAGACCGTGTAACCATCGATACTCAGGGGTTCGATAAGCATGGCGGAAAAGCAATCCCGGAAACGAAGGTTGCAGCGTTTCCTCTTGTTATCGGTTCGGGGTCGTTCATTCCAGGATTTGAGGACAAGATGCTCGGAAAGAAAGTGGGTGAAGTCGTGGAATTCGATATCACTTTCCCGGCAGATTACCATTCTCCAGAGTTCAAGAATCGTAAAGTGTTCTTTATGACGACGGTATTCCGAATCGAGAAAGCTCACGGACCGGAATGGACTCCGGAATTCATCGAGAAACTTCGTGGAGTGAAAACTGATTTCGAGGGATTCAAAGAAGTGCTTCGCAAGGAAATTCAAGCGGAAAAAGAGTATCAGGCTCGAGCAAAAGACGAACATAATCTCCTCACCGAACTTATGGCGATCACCGAACTCGAAGTGGGGCCATCTCTCATCCAGAGCGAGATAGACCGGGTATTTTCTGAACAGAAACACAATATCGAGTCTCAGGGATATCCTATGAAGGATTATCTTTCCCACGCGAAAAAAGACGAGGATTCGTACAAAGAAGAAGTCGTGAAACCGGAAGCGGTTCGTCGAGCGAAAGCGGAACTCATCCTCAAGCGTGTTCGGGAAATTCTCAATATCGAGGCAACAGAAGAGGAAATAAAAGAGGAGGTGGAGAAAGTAATTGCCCAGTATTCAAGCGACAAAGTCGTAGACCGACTCCGAGCGAAACTCATTCCAGGAGATGATTACTATGAGGATATCAAGAATCGGGTGACGTACAGGAAAGTGGTTGATTCCTTCTTCGCATAGGGAAATTTGAAATAACTTCAATCTTCGCGTTCAAACTGTACGCTTCCTCGTTCATCGTACAGTCGTACGCCTCACTACGGTACGTAGTTTTCACACGAATATTATCGTTCTTTCAAATTTCTGGAGAGTTTAATATTTCCGAAGAAGTAAATACTGGCTCTATATTAAAATAATTCTAAAACATGATCAACACTCTCATCACAAAAATCTTCGGAGACCCTTCCGAGAAACGAGTCAAGAACTATGCTCGCGACCTCGAAGCAATCAAGGTCATTGAAGCGAAACTTCAGACCGAAATTACTTCTCTTGAACTCGTACAATCAAAAACTCGCGATTTCATGGCGAGGTTTGAAGGACTGGATTACCGGAAGGACGAAGACTATCAACAGATTCGATCCATCCTCAATGAGATCAAATTCGAAGCGTTCGCGACGCATCGAATCGCTTGCCGACTCATTTCCGGACAGACATTTGAACTTTCTGAAGGTCATAGTGTCGAGTGGAATATGATTCCGTACGATGTTCAGTTGGTCGGTGCCCTCGCACTTCACGATGGTTCCATCTCCGAGATGCGGACGGGGGAAGGAAAGACGCTCGTTGCAACCATTGCGGCGTACCTCAATGCGCTTGCCGGACTTCCAGTCCACGTCGTAACGGTCAATGACTACCTCGCGAAACGAGACGCTTCGGAGATGGGGATTATTTACAAATCCCTTGGACTCACTGTCGGGGTGATCGTTCATAATCAGCAACCGAGCGAGAAACAGGGACAGTACCGATGTAATGTCGTGTATGCGACGAACAACGAACTCGGATTTGATTATCTTCGCGACAATATGGCTCCGACTTTGGAGCGTCGTGCGATGGGACCACTCTTTTTCGCGATTATCGATGAGGTGGATTCCATCCTCATAGACGAGGCACGTACTCCGCTCATCATCTCCGCTCCGGATAGCGAACCGACGAGCAAATATATGAAATTCGCTCAAATAGCGAAGAAGCTCGAAAATATGAAACACTACAAGGTGGATGAGAAGATGAAGACTGCAAGTCTGACTGAAGAGGGGATTATGGAGATCGAGCGTATCCTTGGAATAGACAATATCTATGTCTCCGCCCATTATAATGATCTTCATCACATAGAAAATGCCCTCAAAGCCGAAACAGTGTACAAGAAAGACGTAGATTATCTCAATCGAAATGACGAGATTCTGATAATCGACGAGCATACGGGGCGGGTTCTTTCCGGACGACGGTATTCCGATGGGCTTCATCAGGCCATCGAGGCCAAGGAAGGTGCGACGATTCAGCAGGAATCCCGCACTTTGGCTTCCATTACGTTCCAGAACTATTTCCGTCTCTACCGGAAGCTTGCGGGGATGACTGGAACCGCAAAAACCGAAGAAGAGGAATTCTATAAGATCTATCGACTCGAGGTTCTCCCAATCCCGACGAATCGGCCGATGATTCGGGATGATCGATCCGATCTCCTTTTCAAGAACGAAACAGGAAAGTTTGCATATGTCGTGAAGCTTATCAAAGCCTTTCATGAAGCGGGGCAACCGGTTCTCGTAGGAACGGTTTCCGTTGTGAAATCCGAGTATTTGAGCGACCTTCTCACGAAAGAGGGGATTCCTCATAAAGTGCTCAACGCCAAACAGGATGCCAATGAAGCGGAGATTATCGGGGCTGCAGGGCAGTTCGGATCGGTGACGATCGCGACCAATATGGCGGGACGAGGAACCGATATTAAGGTATCGGATGAAGTGCGAAAACTCTCAGCGGAGATAACTGTCGAGGGACAGATGTATAAGCTCGGAGGACTCGCGGTCATCGGAACGGAAAAACACGAAACCCGCCGTATCGACAATCAGCTCCGAGGGCGTTCGGGACGCCAGGGAGATCCGGGACTTTCTCAGTTTATGGTGAGTCCGCAGGACGACATTATGCGTATATTCGGAGGAGACAAGCTCTTCTCGATTTTCAATGCGCCAATGTTCGCATCTATTCCGGATCACGAACCACTCCTCGAATCGGGGATGCTCACAAAACGCATCGACGGAGTTCAGAAACAGGTCGAGGGACGGAACTTCGATGTCCGAAAACACATTCTTGAGTACGACGATGTCCTGAATCAACACCGTCTCGTCATCTATGGACGACGCAATAAGATTCTCGAACAAGGGGATATTCATGAGGATATCACCCTGATGGTTCGTGATCAGGCGGGAGCTTTTGTCGAAGGGATTCTCTACTCCGACGACAAGTACGAATGGGATTTCGATCACCTTGTCGCCGAAACCAATATTTTCGCGGGAAAAGATGTTCTCCGAATAGAAGATATCACTGATACGGAGGATAAAGAAGCGATAAAAGAAATGATAGCGGATAAATTTGTTGCAAATATCGAGGCAATTCGTGCGAGCGGGAAAACTGAGGATTTCGCGGACTTCGAGAGAAAACTTACATTGCAATCTATCGACGAACTTTGGATGCAGCACATCGATACGATGGCACACCTGCGGGAAGAAGTGGCATTCGAGGGGTATGCTCAGAAAAATCCATTGATTGTCTATAAAGAACGGGCATTCGATAAATTCGTAGCGCTTCTCGGGGAAATCGGATTCAAAGTGACCAAAGGTCTTCTCACTGCTTCGCCTCATCAACAGATAGAGCGAATCGAGCTTGATGAGAAAACACTTCAAGCACTTCTTCAGACTCCTGAGAGCGAGCTCAAAAATCTCAATATCAACAATCTTCTCTCTGATGCGATGGTTCAAAAATTCGGACCTCCGGGAAAGGAACAGGAAGGGGTACGGGTGTACCGAGCGGATAGTAAGCCAGAATTATCAGTAGAATACAAAAATGTCGGAAGAAATGATCTGTGTCCCTGCGGAAGCGGGAAGAAATTCAAACAGTGTCATGGGAAATA
>DNKW01000037.1:5547-8963 GCA_003488655.1 Candidatus Altimarinota bacterium
AATCCGATACCATTACCAATAATTATTTATCTCTCTCTATTTTCATGACAGAAAACGAAATCAAAGAAGAAAATGTCCGTATTTCCTCAGCTTCAGAAATGAAAGAGGAATTACATTCCGAAGAACACACAAAAACGAAACTCCAGGAAATTACCCTATTTTTTCGGGATCTTATCATTATTTTCGTGGTAGTTATATTCGTTCGAACTTTTTTCGCTGCGCCTTTTCAGATCAGCGGGTCTTCCATGGAAGAGAGTTATCATAGCGGAGAATTTATCCTTGTGAACAAGTTCTCATATGCTCGCATAGACAGTCCATCATGGGCAGATTTGTGAGCAATAAGTGTTGGAAACCCGGTTCGTGGAGATGTGGTTATCCTTCGTCCCCATGCAGCCAATGGAAAAGAATATTATATCAAACGGATTATAGGAATGCCGGGTGATATTGTGAAGTTTGATGGAGGGAATGTCTTTCTGAAAGTTGTAGGAAAAACAGAGTTCGTACAGCTCGACGAGGGATATCTTTCCATTGCCAACAAAGGGAAGACTTTTCTCCCGATGGATGTAAAAGAAGTGGAATTTAGTGTTCCAGAAGGGCAGTACTTTACCATGGGAGATAATCGAAATAATTCCTCAGATTCCCGTTCCTGTTTTATGTCCTGTTCTGCGCAAAATGCTACTCATTTTGTCAGTCGAGAGAACATTGTCGGAAAACTCTTTATCGATTTCGGGTATATCAATATATTCCGTGAGGGAGGGATTCGTACTACCGGTGAATGGAAGTGGACCTATGCTCCACGATTTCTTTCCACTCCGAAGGATTGGATATATACTGAATTAAATAATTAAAAAATGTCATCAAAACATCCACATTTTCACATACGAGAGCTCCGCACGATTATCGGGCATATCATTAACGATGAAGATTTTAAGAAACTTCAAGCTCATCGGCATCATATGTTCTTTAACCGTTATGAACATCTCCTCAATGCCTCATTTTTCGCGTACCAACTCGCACGACTCTTTCGTGCCGATCTGGAAGTATGTGCTCTTGCATGACTCCTTCACGACTATCATTTCACTACACTGAAATCCTACAGCCATGCAGTGATCGCTGCAAAGAATGCAGAGCGTTTTTTAGTGACTGAAGAAGTGGTGGAAATAGTGCGATCTCATATGTATCCTCTTGGAAGGAGTAAAATCAAGCGTGCTTGCGGGCGGAATTTCTGGGTCGTGAAGATTGCAGATTTTAGTGCCGCTTTTTTTGAGATTAGCTACTCTATCGTCTTTCTTCAATTTCAACATAATCGCATCAAACTCAAGAGAAGCAAACTTCTTATGGAAATGGTAGGAGAAGAATAATAGTAACTAAAATCTCAACCATGTTTTTTCTCATCCATAAACCGCTCGGTCTCTCGAGTTTTTCCGCTATTGCACACCTCCGGAAGAAGCTCGGAATCAAGAAGATCTGACACACTGGAACCCTCGACCCTCTTGCAACGGGTCTTTTGCTCGTTGCGACAGACAATTCCACTAAACTTATCTCCTATATTGATAAAGCCCGTAAAACCTATGTTTTCACTGTTCATCTCGACGGGCAGACTCCTTCGTGCGATTTGGATACAGATATAGAATACTTGGACTCCGCTCTTCTTGAAAAGGCTCGGTTGACTCTTACAAAAGAGACTATAGAAAAAACGATACAAACATATTTTTCCGGAAAGATAGAGCAGATTCCTCCATCGTATTCTGCCATTCGGTTGCAGGGACAACGAGCCTACGATATAGTAAGAGCCGGACAAGAAGTTGTTATCCCAAAGAGAACGGTGGAGATATTCTCTTCCAAAATCGTTTCGTTTTCATTTCCAGAGATCACGATAGAGATGGAAGTCTCTGTAGGTACCTATATCCGTTCTATCGCCCGAGATTTGGGAGAGAGGCTTTGACTTGCATGATATGTGACGATGCTCCACAGAAGCAAGATAGAGCACCTTTCTGAATCTCTGTCAAAAACAATGGAAGATATTACCTGCAGAGATATTCTATCATATGAACAGATATTTCCGCATTTTGAAACACTCTCTCCATCGTCCGAGATTCTTGAGAAACTCAGGAATGGTCTGAAGTTTCCAAATACTCTCGGACTCGAATCTGGAAAAAAGTATCTCATAAAAGAGGGGAACAGATATGTCTCTCTTATCGAAGAACGGGAAGGGGAGGTACGGATATGTGTAAATAACATCGAATAAATTTGCTTTTTTCACTCTTTTCCATATAGTTTCCCCTGTTCCATTTCTGGCGTATTTTCTGGTTTTGGATTTATCTTATTTTATTATAATACCTTGGTCTATGGCACTCGAAAAAAACGACAAGAAGACACTTATGGAGAAGTTCGCTACTCATAAAGGGGACACTGGTTCTCCGGAAGTACAGGTGGCTATTCTTACCGAACGAATCGAAGATTTGAAACTTCATCTCGATATTCACAAGAAAGATAACCACTCACGACGTGGTATCATGCTCATGGTAGCAAAACGACGAAAACTTCTCAATTACCTTAAGAAGAAAGACAATGCTCGTTACGAGAAACTCATCGCAGAGCTCGAACTTCGAAAATAATCTAAAAATAAAAAAAATACAACAACATCGTTTGTTGTATTTTTTTATGTTCGTTTTTTGCTTTTTTTAAAAAAATAGGGTAATATGGGTTCGTTATCTTAATTTTTTATACAAAAACATATGACAAATAATAAATCGGAAGTAATGACCGTAGAAAAATTCAATGAACACAATAAGAATGTCGAGCTAGATAAGATGACTCAGGCAATCTTTGGACAATCGAAAGAAAATCCCGGAAATAAAGATCCAAAAGATTTGGTATTCGCAACCGAAGTGGAACGAGAACGGTATGTTGATAAGATTCAAGCTACCGATATAGGAAGCGATCATGCCGATCTTGTTGCAAAACTTACTGAGGCAAAAAAGAGTATTCGAGCAGAAACAAGAGAGGCGCTTGATGTTCTTAAAACAGTACTTCCGAAAATCAATGCCGGAAAAGGAACGGCTGCCGATGCCAAGACTTGGCAGGACGCAGAAAACAAGCTTTCCAATCTCGGAAGAGATGCGAGAATGAAACAGCAATCCGAAACCCTTGAGAGACTTTCGAAAAAGCCTCATGTAAAATCTGAAATAAATCCTGAAATAAAACCGGTTCAAGGAGAAACAAAAACGGAAAGTCCAGCAATTACAGCATCAATAGCACCACCAGGAAAAGTAGAATCAGTAGAATTAAAACCAGTAGAGCCAGTGCTTACTAAAAAACAAAAACATAAGAAGGAAAGGAGAGTAGAGATGAAAAAAGAACAAGAAAAAATTTCTTCTGAGATAGCTTCTACTCCTGAACTGGTTCCAGTTTCT
>DNKW01000038.1 GCA_003488655.1 Candidatus Altimarinota bacterium
GCAGTATTGAAAGATTCGGAGAAGTTAAAATTTACGATATTTACATCATCGACATTTATACCCCATATAAAAAGCTTTTCAGTCAAGAGTTTTTTCATTTCTGCTCGGACGATTTCTCGTTTACTGATAAGTTCTTCAGCGGTAAATTTCGCCGTGGAAGCCTTTACGGACTCTTGAATTGCCGGATCGATGAGCTTATCTTTGTAGTCAATTCCTATTTCTTGGTAGATCTTCCCGACTTCTTTCGGAAGGATATGAAAATTCAGTGCAACCACCGCATGAACCGCTTGAAGATCCTTGGAGGCAGAGGTAGCCTCCGTTTGTTCTTTTTGTACTTTTACATCGATCTTTTTTACGTCTTCGATAAAAGGGATCTTAAAATATAATCCCTCATTATAAACGGTTCCGGTAACCGCACCGAATCGAAGGAGAATCCCTCGTTGTCCCGCACCGATGGTACCAAAAGAACTATTTGCAATAATAAGACCCACTATTACAATAATAGTGAGAAAAGTGGTTTTTTTAAAAAAATTGAGAAAAGAAGTGAACATAGGAAATTTGATGAAGAAATATTTTTCTCTGAAACTACTTTATCCCAAAACTCTTACTAATGCTTGTCAGTATATCCGAATCCAAAACATACTTCGTATTCCCTCCAGAGAGAGAGTTCTGGATGACATTCAGTTGCTCTTTCACAACCGCCTGTCCTTTGAAGTACTCCTGTGCCGCGTTGGACTGGAGTTCGAGAGCTTTCGCATCTGCTTCGGCGATGGCAATGGTTGCTTGAGCTTTTCCTTCTGCCTGGAGAATCTGAGACTGACGGTCCCCTTCTGCCTGGAGGATCTTGGATTGCTTGTCTCCTTCATTCTTGGTAATCTGAGACTGTTTGTACCCTTCGGCTTCGAGGATGAGGGCTCGTTTCTCCCGTTCCGCCTTCATCTGTTTGCTCATGGAATCCTGAATATCCTTTGGTGGTTCAAGTTTTTTGATCTCGACACGCATCACCTTCACTCCCCATTTTCCGGTTTCACGATCAAGCGATTCAAGAAGTCGAGCATTGATATTGTCTCGATTTGAGAGTGTTTCATCGAGAGCCATGGTTCCGAGAACACTGCGGAGATTCGTTTGTGCAAGACTTACGACCGCCATGAAGACATTGGAAATCTCGTACTGTGACTTGACTGGGTCATTAATCTGAATATACACAATCCCGTCAACTGCGACTCCGACATTATCTTTTGTGATGATCTGCTGCTCCGGAACCGTGATAACCTGCTCGCGGATATCGATCTTCCGGAGAGTCTGGATTCCCGGGATGAGGAAAACAATTCCTGGACCAACTGTATCGGTGTATCGTCCGAGAAACTCACGAAGACCCGCTTCTCCTTGAGAAACTTTCTTCACAAACATCGGTATCACGACTGCAACAACAACGAGGAGTATGATAAGTGTAGTTCCATCCATAAAAAGATTGATTAAAATATAAAAACAGTATAATCGTATGCAATCTACCTCCAAAGTCAAAAAATAATGAAAGTAAATATCACCACCATCGGATGAGGAACCGGAACATTCAATGTTCTCTATGGTCTCAAGAGGAACAAAGACTATAATCTTGCGGCCATTGTATCGGTTTCCGACTCCGGAGGAAGCACTGGGGAGATTCGCGATCAGTTTGGGATACTCCCTCCGGGCGATATCCGTCGAGCAATTGTTGCTCTCTCGGAGGACACAGGAATTGTCCGAAAGCTCTTCGAGTACCGATTCAAAGCCGGAAATAGAATGTCCGGCCATACCATCGGGAATCTCCTCCTAACAGCACTCACTGATATAACGGGAAGTTTTGAAAAAGGAATACAAGAGCTCTCTCTTATGTTTGATGTTCGAGGGAAGGTTATCCCTGTTACCCTCGATGATACTCAGCTCGGAATCACCCTCGAAGATGGGACACAGATAATCGGAGAAACCAATATCGACATACCGAAACACGATGCAAATAAGGGTATTCGAGACGCGTTTCTCGTTGGCGGAGGACAACTCAATCCCCGTGCACGGGAGGTGCTCGTGAATTCGGATTATATTCTCATCGGTCCGGGAGATCTCTATACGAGTATCGTGCCAAATCTCCTTTCCGAGGGGATGAAGGAAGCCATACAGGAATCTCGAGCAAAAATCATCTACATTTGCAATATCATGACCAAGTATGGAGAGACCAATAACTTTCAAGTGGAGGACTTCGTGAATGTCGTAGAAAAATATATCGGAAAAAATGAAATCGATTATGTCCTCGTAAATAATGCTCCTATCCGGGAAGAGCTCGTACTCAAATACAAACAGGAGGAAAATAAACAACCGGTTCGGATTACCGATATCTCTTTATTCTCCAATGCTCCGTATAAAATCATAGAACGCGATGTGGTGAATGAGGCCGACTATATTCGTCATGACCCGGAAAAGCTCGCGGGAGTCATTGCCGATTTTGTGGAAGGATGGATAAAATAAATAATAATCATTAAGAAATATGAGTAAAAATATACAGGACAAGAAAACTATGGAAAAAAACATCGTCAAAGAAGTTTCTTTCGTGGAGAAAGAACTCCTCCTTAATTCCCTGACTCAGCAGGAACTTCTCAAAACTACAAAAGACCTCAATAAAACCATAAAGGAGCTCACGAAAACCCTCAAGATTCTTGAAGGACATGAATATCTCACCATTCACAAAAGCAAGTGGAAGATTATCGGATACAATATATCTCTCGGCATGCTCTTCGCCATCGGAACCGTGCTTTGATTTTTACTCCTTTCTTGGTTCACATTCAATTTCTTCAAAGATTCCGCCATATTGAATCAATTTATACAAAACCAACTCAAGTCACGCCAATTCAACATAGGAGAGAAAGTACAAAGTAGTACGACAAAACCCGTTCAAGAGACAGAACTCCCCCAGAGCTTGTCTGGAACGAAGATCGAAAGTGAAGAGAAATAGTCATTAAAAAAACCTCATCCCAAGTACTCGGAATGAGGTTTTTTTAATGACTTGTATTATTGTCTTGCTTTCCACTCAGCCTCTGTTTTCACGAGATTGAGTTGCTTCATAAGGTTCGTTCCCGAATCCGGCATAACGACCGTCACGTTTTTAATAAGTGCCTCCTTATTGTTTATAAGCGTATCAAGCAGAGTCTTGTTGTAGGCATTCAAAATCTGATAGGTCGAGATGAACTTCCCAAGGAATACAAGATAGGTTTGGGCATACGTATTCTTCTGTTTTTCTGCAAGATAGCTCGTGATGAGCTCCTCTGTTTTGTCATAATCGAGATTCTTGTACGCTACAGTCAAGGCGGCTTTGATAGTTTCGATGGATTGGTTTGAGGTGGCAACCGTACCTTGAAGTTCAGTTGTCTGAGCAGAAAGGATTCCGAGGTACGACTGGGTCGAAGTATACCGGTATTTGAGCTGGTCGAGAAAACTCTCGAGCATCGCTTCCCTATCGTTTGCGGAATCAAGGAGTTTATTTACATCCGTTTTGAGAACATTCAGGTATTCGGAAGCCGCCACCATATTGCTTGATATGAGTTTCTGACGCCCTACGCCCGTGTCTGCAAGCACTTCTCCGATGGGCATTACTTCAGAGTAGAGATTGACGGGAGCGTCCTGTCTCTCTTTCTCGTGTAACCCTATATTCATGGCGATTGCCACTCCGGTACTCCCGAGATAGGGGACGCTGGCACGACGAAACTTTCCATCGTTTCCGGCAGCATATGTACTGCTTCCTCCACTCAAAGAGGAGATATAAATGAACACGAGATTGACAAGAAACGAGAGAACTATCCCCAGAAGAAGTACTTTCTTGGTGAAATCCTTGATTTCTGTTTGAAGAGCCATGAGAAATTAGTGAAAAACAAGATAATGGAGCGCTAAATTAAATAGAGTATAATCCCAAAGTGTTTTTTTGCAAATATATTTAACATCCTCTCTATTTGAGTTTTTTAAACACCATTTTTCATAAGCAATATCTTCTGTTCTCTCGTGAGTTGCTTAATCATATATTCTCTCTTCCTCGCTTCGCTCATAGTCTCAAAGCTCTCAGTATAAATAAGCTCCACCGGACGGCGAATTTTGGTATAGTGGGCTCCGGATTTGAGATTATTATGCTCATGAATCCGCTTCTCCATATCGTTCGTCGAACCAGTATAGAGGGAATCGTCTGAACAACGGAGGATGTAGACAAGCCAACTCAATGTGAAGAAAATTAGGATTTAGGATTTCTTTTTATAATATAGATTATTTTAGAATCTTTTTCATAAGCGGAAGATTCTCGGGAAGACAGTCCTTTAGTGCCTGATATTTTTGAAAAAATCTTTTGTGAATCAAAGCCATCAAGTGGTTCAAAAATTCCGGAATGACGGATGTTTTATCAAGGGATTCCTCCACTGCGGTCGGAATGACAAATTATTCTCATTTCTTGGAAATCTCCTGAAAAATGATGAAATTTGTATGAAAACTGCGTACCGTAGTGAGGCGTACGACTGTACGGTGAACGAGGAACGTAAAGTTTGAGTGCAAAGTTCGCATTTTGCAGAGATTTCCCTTATCTGTCGAGTTCTAGATACTCATCTATCCGTATCTGCCAGAGAAACTCGTCCACGTGGGATACGATGACCATAGCGCCTTCGTACGCATCGAGCGCTTCGGCAATAACCGGAAGGTGACGAAAGTTGATGTGGTTCGTCGGCTCGTCGAGGATTAAGAGTCCCGGTTGCAAGAGGACGAGTCGTGCAAAAGAAACGAGTCCTTTCTGACCTTCGGAAAGGTATCGAATCTGCATCTTCATGATATCTCCGTTTATGAGAAATCCTGCGGCCGTTCCTCTGAGGTACTGCTCTTCTACGAGTCGCCCCGTTTCGGTGATGGCTTCGGCGAGACACTCATATACCGTTTGATCGAAATTGAGTGTGGAAAAGTCCTGACGGTAGTATCCGACACGGATTCCTGGAGCAAT
>DNKW01000079.1 GCA_003488655.1 Candidatus Altimarinota bacterium
GAAAGCCAAATCGTTGGCTTTCTAAAATCTCTTCGAGATTTTACCCTCTATTCGAACCCTGACTACGAATAATCCAGGATTATGAACGAGAAAATATTCTTTTAATGCTTCCTAAAATATGGAGCGGGGAATCGGGTTCGAACCGACACACCCAAGGGTTGAAGCCTTAGTACACTCACTCAGTTATGTTACCCCCGCAAAAGTGGTAGATCGATACTCCTTCGACCCGAGCGACCGGTATTCTATGAAAAAACCTCGGAAAGTCAAAGTTTTTTCGGTTTAAAACTTGCCTTTCCCGTCTCTTTTTATATAATGCGCGTACTTTATTATTTTTCACTCATTTTTATGTCTCAAAGAACATTGGTGCTTTTGAAACCGGATACTATTCAGAAATCACTTATCGGTACGGTTCTTGCTCGTTTCGAACAAAAAGGTCTTAAAATCGTCGGACTCAAGATGCTCCAAATGGATCAAGCTCTCTGTGATTCTCATTATTCTGATCATGTAACAAAAGGTTTTTACAAATATCTTGCCGCATACATGATGTCGGGTCCTATCGTTGCTATTGCTATCGAGGGTCACGATGTAGTAAAAGTGATCCGAACTATGTGTGGAGCAACCAATCCTGCCGATGCACTTCCCGGAACGATTCGCGGAGATTTCGCGAAGAATATCGATAATAATATCATCCACTCTTCCGATAGTGATGAGGCTGGTACTATTGAAGTAGCACGATTTTTCAAGGATAATGAGCTCTTTACATACGGACGAGAACTCGCTGCATAATTTTACTTCGGTAATCAAAATTATCTATGTCAGATATATCAGAAACATCTCCTAC
The DNA here is from genome assembly GCA_003488655.1 of Candidatus Altimarinota bacterium. GTDB lineage: Bacteria > Patescibacteriota > Gracilibacteria > BD1-5 > UBA2023 > UBA1545. The sequence continues at coordinate 842 of DNKW01000079.1, forward strand.
GATACATGAATTACTCGATGCTATTTGTGATGAAGAAAAACAAACAGAGACTATTTCCATGACTGTCGAGAATATTTCCCGCACATCCTCGCAAATTATCGATAATTTAATGAATTCAAGCCTTGAAGAGAGTGCCTTTCACGAAGAATATTTAAAAACAGAGCAGATAATATGTCGGGAGATACGAGAATATAAGCAGTGATTCTCAAAAAGAAACAACGGAGATATCGATTACGATAAACTCGAAAAAGAGATGAGAAAAGATCCGGAATGGGTGAAGAAGTTCGATTTTCTCGGATATGAATCCGATCTCATTTCGATTCTCATTTCATGAGAGCCGATGGAATGAATGGAACCCATGCATTATCCCAAAATATAACAAGATTATACTTGAGTAAAGCTTTTGTTATAAAATTTATTCAAATTCACTCAAGAGTGAAAGAACGATAGAGTTTGAGTGCAAATCGACGCCATAGCGCACCCTTGTGGTGTTGTCGAAATGAGTCGTACGACTGTACGACGAATGAGGCACGGAGATTTAATCTCAAAATCTGAAGCTATTTCACTCTTAAACTATGAAAACCCAATTCTCTATCTTCATACCAAAACAGGAAATCCGAAGAGTCGATATGTATCTATCGGCTCTTTTTCCTGAGCATTCGCGCTCCTATATGCAGAAGCTCATAGAAAAGGGATACCTTACGGTGAATGGAAAGGTCTTAGAGAACAATAAGCGGGTGAGAAAATGAGACGTTCTGGAACTCGAATTTGAAACCGAGAAATCACCTCTTGCAGCGGAAGATATGAATCTGGAAATTATCTTTGATAATCCTGATTTCGCGGTCATAAGCAAAGAGCCTCGGGTGAATACTCATACGGTTCCCGGAGAATACGGGAATACGGGAACGCTTGTGAATGCCCTTCTCCATCATTTTGGGAATCTGTCGGTCATCAACGGCGTGGAACGACCGGGAATCGTTCATAGACTCGACAAAGACACGAGCGGACTCATCCTCGTCGCGAAAAACGACCGTTCTATGCGGGAACTTCAGAAGAAGATGGCAGATAGAAAGATACGGAAGTTCTATTATGCCGTCGTTCTTGGGCTCGTGAAGGATAAGGAAGGGATGATCGAATCGTTTATCGGACGGGACCCGAACGATCGCAAGCGGATGACGACCGAAAACCCCGTCAACCCAAAGCTTGCTCGGACGAAGTTCACGCTCCTGAATCATATCGATAACAAGTATTCTCTTCTCGAAATTGAGCTCTTCACAGGGCGTACCCATCAGATCCGTGTCCATATGTCTGCCATCGGATACCCGATTATCGGAGACAAGGTCTATGGGAATGAGAAAACCAACAAGGAAATCGCTACCAAATACGGACTGGAGCGCCAATGGCTCCATGCAAGGAGACTCATCCTCAATCTCTTTTGAGTCGATTATGATTTCGTAGCACCTTTGAAGAAGGATATCGCGGTGGTGTTGGAGAAGAATGGAATTAAAGTGAATTAATTTAAATATAAAATTCCTTACTATGTTCCCCTTCATTTTTATTCTCCTCATCCTCCTCGACCAGACCTCGAAGTACTTTTTCGAGCACTTTTTTTGAGCGCAAAAAATTCACCTCCTCGGAGATTTTCTCATGCTCTCGTTTGTCAGAAATACCGGTATAGCTTT
>DNKW01000069.1 GCA_003488655.1 Candidatus Altimarinota bacterium
TCTACAAAGCTCTCGGGTATTTTAATCTTCTTTATGATAGAAAGCTCCGTTGCCGGGAAAGCTTTTGCTATATAAACGGTGTGATCTTTACTATTGTAGAAATAAAGATAGGTTCCATCGGTTTTAATAAGCTCTGATTCATCGACTCCCGCTACCTGGAGATTGGTATTGGAGACATCAACAGCGACACCCCCTCATTGTCCTCCTCAGAGTCATTGTGCCGAATCGGAACTCACCGATGTTGGGGCGGGTGCTTCAGTTGTTTTTACCATGGAATCCTCCATCATCAGTGGCATTGGTCCGCCACGATAGTATCCGCCACCGTAATACGGATGAGTGCTGTAATATTCTTTAATAAAGTTTTTCAGTACATTTTCCATATCGTCACAACTATTGAACTTCTTGAGCTTAAAATCCGTTGTAAGGGTTTTTGCTGCAGAATCGGTATTGTCGAGACATTGAGGAATCCCTTCCCAGATACAGGTATTGGAAGTGGTTTGTGTGTCGACCCCATCCTTTATAGTATGAGTATTGCACCCGTCGGAATAGGTGGTACACTCGCCTAGATTGACATTTCGAACAATAACGTCAGCTGCCTGAACTTCTGAAACTATAACCGCAAATCCTATTGCTAGGGGAATCAAAAAAGTATATCTCATAAGAAAAAAGAAAAGAAATAAAGAATCTCTATTATTCTCCAAACACTTGAGTGTAGTATACTTGCCCATTCTTTACGACATACCCCACCCCCATATTTTTCCAATCATCGAGCATGTTGGCTCGGTGACCTCCACTATTGGCAAGACCTATGAGGAGCACTTTGAAGTTTATATTTCCTCCAGCGATATTCTCACCGACAACCCCAGCAATCATGATGTTGTTGTTTTTTGCAGTTCCACCGATCTTATTGCCGCTTGAATCGGTATGCGAGAGATTGTTATGCAGGGCCATATCCTTGGACTTGATAGCGGCAAGACTCCCCAGAGTGTCGTCGAGGAGAAGGGCAGGTTTTCCGGATTTTGCACGGATATTATTGACAAATTTCAATGATTCAAGTGCGACAATGGAATTATCGGTGGCACGTATTTCCTTTTGCACATTGTCGTAGTCGTTTGGATATGCCGGAAGAAAATCCCCATACACAAGGGGTCAGTTATAGGCGGCAAAACCATTGTCATAATTTACTTCCACGAGATAGAATCCCTTTTTTTTCAGCGGAATGATTTTTTCAAAAACTTTTTCTCGTTTCATATATCCGTCGGTATCAATGCTTGAAACATCGAAAGTATACCTTTCCACATTTCCGTTCGGGAGAGTAAGGAGGATATCGCTTTTTACATTCTTTCCTTTTGATACTATGCCACGGACAACAAGGTTGCTATTTTCTTCGGCTATAACGATGTTTTCATTTTTCTCTTCTTTATGTCCGGAAACAAGCGTCATTGACTTGTCAAAAATAGTGACGGGATGCGTATAGGTATCATGAGAAAAGGAAGTCGAGCTTTCTTGAGATTCGATTTTTATGGAAACGGGTTTTTCTGAATCAAGAGATTTCAGAGCGTCACCCCTCATGGCAATCACTCAGAAACCCTTATACACAAAAGTTTCCGTATCGCTTTTGATGGTGAGGATATGAAAGTTTTTCTCCGAAAAACGGAAGAAATATGTGGCGGTCAGATCAGGAAGCTCCACGCGTTCCACTTCCAGCTTCTCGAGTTTCCCCGGGATTTTTACAGGGGAAATAAGTTTTTTTGCAGAAAAGAGGGAATCTTCCAAAACCACTATTTCGAGAAAAACACTCGTGTTAAAGCCTAAACCAGAAGCCAATACTATTTGATATGTTCCCGTTTCTTCCAGAGGATAATTATATTCGAATCGACTATCCGATTGTTTTTTCGCGCCGAGAGTGATGTCTTTTCCAGTGGGGGATTTAAGATAGAGTATGGTGTATTCTTTTCCGGCAAGCTCTTTTCCGGTGATGTGAAGAGTTTCATTTTTCAGATAGGTATTTGGTATATTCGAATCCAGCGCTATTCAGAGATCCGAAAAAACATCGTTTCCTATGGTTTCCTTTATATAATTTTTTGAAACAATTCCCAGTGCATTGCGGGTTCCTTGGAGTCTTCCGCTTGAGATTTTTCCAATAGTTTCAAACGCGGTCTTACTGAGATCGGTAACATTCGGATACTTCGAACAATTCGGACGATCGTTCGCTTTGACGATGACGGAGAGATTCCCTTTTCCGACTTGGAGCAGGGTATTAAAAGGAATTTCGCAAACAGCGGCAGAAAAATTTCCTTGCAAAAAAATATTCCCATTGGCAGTGTTTCTTCATTCGAAGATATCCGCATAATAGGTGATCTCGGTACTTTCCCCGGTGATTTCCGTATCTCCCGCCACATTTTGGATTTTTTCAAAACTCGGGGAGGCGATGGTATTTTGAAGGTCTTGAATAAAAATCATCGTCCCTTTATAGAGATCACGAAAGAGCTTCGCCTGCTCTTTGAATTTTACCGCATTATGTTTCCCAAAAGCGATATCGATAGAAACAAGGATTTCTCAGAGCTGTATTTTTCTTTGCTCGATGTTTTTTCTTGAATTTTCATCGAGGAGCAGTTTACTTGTTTTTTGATCGATTCTCAAATTCACTTGTTCATAGGCCTTTCCCAATACTGGATGAGAAAAACTTGGCGCCGCAAAAACACCCTGAAAGAGGGAGAGAAAGAAGAGTGTCAGAAATAGGAGATTTTTTTTCATATTTGATGAAAATGAAATCCCATTATATCCGAGTAAACATAAAATGCAAATGGAATAAAATCCATCTTTCGAGAGTATCGAATTTTTGTATTTTTTTAATTCTCTTTATTGAAAAATTCGGGTCTGAAAACTATCTGGTATGACGAGAGTTGCTGTTTTAGAAGATGGATGTCTTTATAGAATGGAGTATGCTTGACACTCTTTTTTTGACAGAAAGAATTTCCGTCATTATACTCGGTCAGAGTTTAGTATAAAACTCATGAGCGAATGCCTTCCAATTACCATTCTCCAGACAGTTTTTTAAGAAAACCGTAAGCTTTCCTCAGTTGTTTAAAACGAGCTCGATAATTCGGAAGGTGGTGTCGTCGAGATAGTGTATCATCCCCGACATATAATGCGTTCTGATTTTTTCGGTAGTTTTCCCTCGCATATCGATTCCCGTATTTTCCCAAGAAAGAGCCTTGCAAACACCTGCCTTTGCTCGATCGATTATTCATCTCATTTCCTCGGTAACGGATCTCTTAATAATCTTTCATCGCTCATAACAAGAAATAGTATCGGGGATTTTTTCTCCGGAAAGTACTCCTATGGAAGCCATGGTTAAAAATGTTTATTATCTATAATAGAGTGCTATTTATAATCAAAAATACTTTTATGTCAAAATTATTTTATACTATAACTTCCATCGATATTCATTTCCACAATTCCATGTACTTCCATCATAGAGAGTTTGCACGCAATCATGGAGATATCTATCCCGGTTTTATCTCCTAATGAGGATATATCAAGGGGTTCGAATTTGATGAGTTCGTAAATAGATGCTTCTAAGGGGTCGCCGAATTTTGGAGTGTCCGTTATATTTACAGGAAGTGTCAAAATATCCGCCATTTCGTATTCCGAGAGAATATCCGTCGTACCGAGTATGAGCTTTGCCTGACCGTCACGGATGAGCGAGTTCGTTCCGATACTCGTTGCTTTCCCGATTTCTCCGGGAAGAGCGAAAACTTCCCGATTAAAATCGAGTGCGAGTCCCGCAGTAATGAGCGTCCCCGATTTCTCTGCCGCTTCCGTGACGAGCGTTCCTTTGGAAATCCCCGCAACTATCTCGTTGCGAATCGGGAAATTATACGGTTCCGGCTTCTCTCCGAAAGGAAAAGGCGACACCAATGCCCCGCCGGAAGCAAGAA
>DNKW01000088.1 GCA_003488655.1 Candidatus Altimarinota bacterium
TTCAATGAAAATGAGCACCAGAGATTACTACTCAAAAAACACTCACGAACCAGATAGACAATGGAGAGATAACAGAAAAGATTCTCCGTGAAGATATCCATAGTCTTCATGAGCTCAATGATGCTCTTGATACCATTGATTTAAAAGGTAAAAAATACCCTATTGCTCAAAATAAAACTTCTATACAGGTAGGAAAACCTGGGGATACGGATTTTTGTATATTTCAGATAAAAACGATCAATGAAACTGCAAATCCACCAACGATCGCCGTATCAGATTCAAATGGAATTTCTGAGCAAATTTTTACATATCAAGAGTTTTTCGATAACTTTGAATCAAAAAAAGAAGTAACGCGTCTCCCAAATCTCGAGACCCCCGAAGACTTCCTAAAAGCCATTCAGGAACATTCCCCAAAGGCCAAGGATTTTGAGAAGATTATCTTCAATAAAGATCGAGGAATATTCATGCCAGAAGATCGAAAGGATGACAAGAACTTCTCGGGGATTCTCCAGTTCGGAGGAGAAAAAGAGACTATTACCCTTCATGCAAATGATGCAAGCGGACTTGCGAGCTGGAGTATGGGAGAATGGGAAGAAGGAACAAAAGGAGATACCGGAAAAAAAATAAAAGCTACTCAAGGAAAATATAAAGCTGGTGCAAGAGGATACAAAGCCGGATGGAATGCTCTCTATGCACAATTTTTGACACTTCGTGCAACGCCGAAAATCTCCGATGTCCCACTGACTGCTCCAGAGCAAAAAGATGCACATATGCATGAACATCATGGATTTTTTAAGCACTATATGGGAAATCCAAGTCTCCATGATATGTTTAATGCCGCGAAAGGGATTGTTGATTTTGTCAAACATAAACTCGAGCACGGTTCAAAGGTTCACTCAGCAGCATTCCAGCTCGCTCTCGGGAAAAAACTCGGTTTCAATGATGCCATGATGCGAGAACTTCGAAATCAAGTACATGGAAGTACGCGAGAGCTTATGGAAAAAATGGTGAAAGAACTCACTACTCTTCCCGCTGGAGAACGACAGACGGAAGTAAGGCATATCCTGGAAAACAAAGGATCGCACGACTATGAAATACAGGCTGCTATTCTTTCTATGCTGAAAAAGCATGGAACTCTTTATCCTGGTTCGCTCAAGCCATTAGAGGGTTCATTTGCTTATTTCGAGCGACTCTCTGGTACGAAGTACGGACCAAATAATCCTCATGTACAGAGGGCACTAAGGGAAGCTTGAGGAAATCTCTTTCGAGAGGAATTTCTTATTCAGAACTATCTCCAATTTATAGGAGGAAAGGCTTGATGATACCAAGTGGACTGGAATCTTTGGACGGAAGTAAATAGATCATGGCTTGAGGGTATAAGTAGCGAAAAGAAAGCCGGAGAAGAACGAGCTGCACCTTTGCCGACACTTGACGGGCAACTCGGTTGGGTATATAATAAATTTGCATGAGGAGAATACTCTAATGGAATCGGCGCAATGAAAGAGGTTTGGAAAAGATGAGGGCCACCACATAAGATGCATGAACCGGCTATATATTTAGCACTCTCCAATATATCCACTCGTCTTCACGGAAGCCAACTCGACGCACTGAAGGGGGAATTCTATGGTGGTGGACACCCATATCCAGCCCTTACCGCTCTTTTCACACCAGAAAAACTTGCTACATTTCAGCAAACCGTGAAAATCCTCTCAGAAGGAAACTCTGATATGAAAAAAGCCTATAAGAAAATAGAGGATGCCCGAAGCGAAGATGTCGGAAAAACTGTCGAAGCGATCAGGAATTTTTGGAGTGCCTATGGTCCAGAACTCCACAAGAAACTCCTTATCTCTCAAGATCCAGAGATTCTCTATCGAGCAGAACATGATGCGAATCCAGAAACAAGAGAGGTGCTCACCTCCTATGTAGAGAACTATAAAAGCGATACGGAAAATATGGGGAAATTCAATGATGACGAACTCTGAGAAGGAGTATATGATTATGGGCACTCTGGGTTTACCTGGTCTACGGACGCCTACCTCAAAAGGACAAAAGTTGATCGATGACCGGGAACACTTTGAGATGATGATGGAACAAAGAAAATCTGGAAAGGGTATCTCGAATCCCTTGATGCCATTAAATGAGCTTCATTACCCGGTGATGATGAAAAAGAGAAAGAAGAATTTCGATACCAACGATTCAAAGAGCATCATAAAGCTTTTTACAAAAATATCTTTGATAGATCTGGTGCCGATTGGGCAGACGAAGATAAAAATGGGATAAAAAAAATAGCAAAACAAACATATATGATAGATCTCATGAAGCGTTGATTCCGCATACCGCCTTGGAAAGATAAAGATAAACTTGAAAAAGCCGAATACGACCACATCGCTCGAGAAGATTTTGAAACTTATATGAACGGCGAAAAGAAAACGGCACAAGATGAGAAAGAAACAGTTGCCACAAGCATCAGTGAACTTCTTGCAAAATAGTATCAATGCAAAAAAACTCTCCGGAATCTCCCGGAGAGTTTTTATATGACTACGCGAAGCGGTTATAATTTCGCTGTATTTGAAAAATCACAACATATGGTGGGTAATTCACTAGAAACAACAGATAAACTTTTGACAGAAGCCAAAAAAAGAATAGTATCTTGATTGTCCTTTAACCAAACGACCTACTCCATGGGCCAATTACAGAAACCAATAAGCAAATCTACAACTCCTGCACCGATATTTTTTCGACCATAAATCTCCTGTAAAAAAAAGGGAGATTTTTTATTTGCCTAATCAAAAAAGAAAATATGCTATTAAATGACTTGCCAAAATGAGTAATACAGGACATCTGTTCTCTCAATAATATTATCGTTGGAAATGAAAGGATTGTGCCAATAGAACAAAAAAATCAACGAATAGACGAATTGAAGGCGAGAATATGCGGTGCAGCTCTATCGACACTATTGAAAAAATATTGAAAAAATTCTGCTTCGCTAGCAAACATACTCACCCGAGATCAGATGCACGATGTGAATCATCTGGTAGAAATAGAGGAGGGAAGTAAAATGCCCCTCTTATTGGAAGATAGATTTGCCTGTGCCAGAGTATTAAAAGAGAGAATATGAAGCACTATTCTATCTCTTCTATTAAAAGAACATCAGGAATCTCTTGTTCCTAAGACGAGACCATCATTCATAGAACGAAACGGACAAGATAGTCTTGTCTACGCTTAAAATAAAGCGAACGAGCTATCTAGCTCGCAACAAGCTTTCGTAGATCTTTCATATGGATATAAATAATCACACTTAAAATAGCCGCAAAGAAGCACCAAACCGAAAATAGTGTCTCCGGATACAGCAAATGAGCGACAAAAAAGGACAGGAGCATGGCGGTTCCAAAAACACGGATTTTCAGGGAACTTGAGACCATACTTCCTGCACATGTAGCAAAAAAATAGAGAAAGAAGCTCGGGAGTGGGTATGGCACGTTTATTTGATAGGCGATACTTTTTTGCACTATACTGCAAGTTACCGGTCCCACCACACTACAAGTAAAAAGATATATACTCACTATCGCTCATACGATGGATATACCACAGAGTATCTTTTTTCGCACCGGATTCTTCTCTATGAGCCATATCGAAACAGGAACGAAAACCGGCCAGAGCACATGGGAGAACATAACATACAGATAGGTCACAACCGAATGAAAAATCGGTGAACTGAAGGATATCCATACCATGCCTTCAATAATCTGCTGGATACCGAAGAGAAGTGGAATACTCGCAAAAGGAATTGAGGACTTCGCCCTCACATGTCGGAACGTAAATATTCCGGTAACGATAAGTATGGCTCCGGATGTAAAGCTCGCGGTTGCAGAAAAACACATGAATGGGCTGGATAAAATATATAAAAAGAGAAGGAATCTTCGTTGAAGATTCCTTCATATCATAAGACCTTTAGGGGTGATTATATGAAACAAAGAGATATTGCAAATTTATCGTGTCAAATACTTCATACGATCTCTATCGAAAAGCAATAAAAAGTCCGTATTTCACACGGACTTTTTATAAAAGGAAATCTGAGTAAATAACCGAAGCGATAGAATACTGATATTCGCATTGTTTAAAACAACTCCACCTTACCGGCGATTCAATTTTCTCTGTTTCTTTGATACAGAAGGTTTTCTTTAAAGCGTTGCAAGAAAAATGCTGACCGGTCTCTTACTCTATCGAGAAATAATTCCTCGTGATCCGGTAGTTGCCATTTTTGTTTCTTTAGCAACAAACTTCGGTATCTCATCATCTCCTCTTCAGAAAGTCCTACCTCTACTTGCGAATGTAAAAGAAGATTTTTAGAAACCTTTCTCCATACTTCATCCTGTAAGATTTCTATATCTTGACATAATAGCCCT
>DNKW01000077.1:0-11223 GCA_003488655.1 Candidatus Altimarinota bacterium
TTTACAGCCGTTATCGAGCGTACTCCAAGCGGAGTACTTGCAGGCAGGTTTAGAAACCTGATCGAGCGGATACACGAAAGATCCGGCGGAAGTTATTTGAATACCTGCAAGAAAGAGAAAAGATAAAAAAAGGATTTTTTTCATACGGGGTTTTTGACAAGAAAAAAATAGAGAGCACCATTTTATCTCGTAAGATAAAATATGCAAACAAATATATATTTATTTGTTTGTTTTCCCTTCCAGTATAGGAAAACTGATTATTCTAGCAACTAAAATCTCTGAAGAAAAATAGGGAATTTTCTTTATTTCCCACGAAACTTTTTGACAAAAAAATACCAAATTGTCCAAAGAATGTTAAAAACTTCTCGGTTCCTATAAATATAATTAATGATTTGTCAAGATATTTTCAGTAAAAAATACACCTTTTCGTTTGACAATAAAGGAAAAAAGGATAATTTCTCTCTAAGGAAATATTTTATTTCCCATTCATCACTTTTTGACAATTTGGACGAAAAAAGTTTTTGACATATCCCCGTACTCTTCCATGAGTACATCGATAGCCTCGATATTAGCACTACAAAGCGAAATATCGTGGTTGACTGCACCCTCTGACTTGGTGGACATGCTGTGGGAATTATTCAAAAACTCCATAAAGGAGATATCTTCATCGGGTTTGATCTCGATAATGACAATCTCAAAAGTGCTCGAGAAATCATAGAAAAGAGTGTTGGAGCATTTGCAAAAGAAACGGGAATCACCATTCACGCTGTCCATGCAAACTTCCGAGATATAAAAATGAAACTTTTGGAACTCGGTATCACGAGCGTCACCGCTGTCTGCTATGATCTCTGAGTATCTTCCGCTCACTTCGATGATGCGGATCGCGGGTTTTCCTTCCGGTTTACCGGCAAGCTCGATATGCGATTCAATCGCGAGAATGGCGGAAAAACCGCATATGATATCATCAATCATGCAAGCGAGAAAGAACTCATAGAGATCCTCCGAATATATGGAGAGGAACCAAAAGCCCGATTTATAGCGGAAGCTATAGTCAAAACGAGGAAAATACAACCCCTCGAAACCACTGAAAATCTCACGAAACTCATAGAAGAAACAAGTTATGACCCCAAATCGGTGGTCAGAAGCTTCCAAGGAATACGAATCGCGGTCAATGATGAATTTGGGTCCATAGAAACTTCACTGAAAGACACGGTCAGTCTCCTCTCAAAATGAGGACGATGCAGCGTCATAACATTCCACTCACTTGAAGACAGACTCGTAAAACAAGTATTTGCCGAATACTTGCAAGCAGAGCGAGACGAATTTACCGGACAAGATACAGTTCCTGCCGTTATAAAAAAAGTAACCAAAAAACCCATACTCCCGACAGACCTGGAAATGAAACAGAATAAAAGAAGCCGAAGTGCGAAGCTCAGAATAGTCGAGAAGAAGTAAATTCTATTTTAGAACTGTGCAAAAGCGAAGTAATTTACCCCACCTCCTATGAATGCAAACATACTGGTAATGAAACGTGGTATATTCCCTTTTTTCTCCGAAAGAAAGACTTCTCGGGAGAATTATAGGTTTAGTTTCACCCAAACGTATGTTCTTGCACTTTTTATGATCGGCGCTCTCGGAATCTACTATGTATGGATTCTCAATATCAATGCTACGAAAGGATATAATATCCGCAACTTTGAAATTACCCGCAAAAACCTCACTTTCGAAGAAAATCTAATCAATATCCGTATCGCTGAAGCGGAATCCCTCGATACTCTCACTTCCAATGGTATGATTGAAAAGATGGAAAGCGTGGATAGTCCAGGATATTTAGTGTTAAAAGATTCACATCTTACATTCAATAAATAAAATCTCTGAAAAAGCTCGTTCTTTGAATTCAAAATTCCGTTCCTCATTCAACGTACTAGCTACGTACGTTTCATTTCGATACTCTTTTTTCATTCAAATTACTTCGTTTTTGAGAGATTTTACCTCTTCAGGAAAGTTCCTAACTCTCAAATAATCCCGTGCCAGAAACTCTTAAGCGTCTCATCGACTTCATTTCCTATATGCCGTGAATCGGCGAAAAAACCGCGGTGAAACTCGCGTTTTTTTTGCTGAAAGCGAATGGTTCCTATGTGAAGAACTTCGCTCGGGAACTCGAGAAACTCCAAGCCAATGTGCACGATTGCCAGATATGTTTCGGGCTCACTGATGGAGATAAAACCATCTGCGCTGTCTGTTCGGATGAAACTCGGGAAAAACACACTCTTTGTGTCGTGGAAGACTACCTCGATATGCTCTCCATCGAACGACTCGGGATTTTTCACGGATACTACCATATCCTCGGAGGATCTATCTCCCCTATCCATGGCCGTATGCCAAATTCACTCCACTTTCAGGAGCTTTTCGATCGAGTCAGAAACACTCCCGAAATTCAAGAACTCATCATCGCGACCAACCCGAATATAGAGGGTGAAGCGACCAATCTCTACATCGAGGAGAATATTCCTCGGTGAGATCTGAAGCTTACCAGGCTTTCCAAAGGATTACCCAATGCCGGATACATCGAATATGCGGATGATATTACGCTCATCAATGCGTTTAAGGGAAGGGTGGGGAGAGGATAATAGGAAAAGATTACTAATTTTAGATTTTTTGGAGACAATATGGTTTATCTCTACAAGTAGTCCATATTAGAAATTACTACCAAAATTGCCATAATCCGTAAAAATTAATCAGGTTGTGTAGAAAGAAATTACGAGCAATATTTGCAATATCGTTCATAAACTCTATAATACTCCTTATTTTCCTATTTACGACTCTTTCCTATGAAATCACCTGTCTTTTCATATAAGTTCTTAATAGCCGGATTTATAGTAATCTTACTGGTATCCTGATTTATTTTTCTCAAAACAAAAGATGCCTGAACAGGAAAACAAACGATAACTAAAAATCAAGTACAATCCTTGGAGAACATGGATGATTATCTGAATAATCCAGAGAATAACAAAGACCCAGATTTCGCGGTTGCGAAGAAATCTTTAGAGGATGGGGATATCAAAGGTGCTATTCCTCTCTGGGAGAAAGTAGTAAAAAAAGAGGAGGTTCGAAGTACGACAAATACAGGAATAACTCTCTCAAAGCCAAAAATAAATTCGAAGATAATATTGGCTCAGACCTATCTTCAATACTGAAATTATTATTACAAAGAAAAAGAGTATGCCGACAAAGCGATAAAAATCATCACCGAAAACCAGGAAGACGATGATTACGGAGCTTATGGGATGTATTTTGTCGGATATGCTTATGAGATAACGAAGCGGTATGATGACGCTCTGACATGGTATGAAAAAGGACTCAAAGTTTCTTCCAATACCGACAAGCTCAAGGCGATTTTCAAAAACCAGATAGGCCATGTATATGACCTTATGGGAGATATGAATAAAGCCTATGAATATTACAGTCAAGCATATGTACTCGATGACAAGAACTATCATGTCGCCGGGAATATTGGAAGGCACCTCGCGAGAATCGGCAGCTTCGAGGAATCTGTTCCGTACTTCGAATATGCGATCCATACCCATGATTTGGCTCTAAGATCGGAGATATACTATACTCTCAGTTCTATCGAATTGGAACTCGGGTGATTGAGGCCGGATATTGATAAATCTCTCCTCTATGCCAGAGCAAGTATCAAATCATTTCCGGACTATCCGATGGGGTATGTAGCACTTGCAAGATGACTCTATATGAAGAATGACAGAAAATATGATAAAGAAATAGAGGAAAATCTCACTAAATCCATTGAACTCAATCCGAATGGATTTGCTGCATACAAGTACTCCGCATTGTATATGTTCGATAAATGAGATATGAATGCAGTGTCAGTTTTAATGTCCAAGTCAAACGAAGTACTTGACAAAGATATTATCTTAATGCATAATATCTCAGAAAATGAAAAAAGAATAAATACCAGAGACATGCAGACAATGATTATTTTAGATAAAATAAACAAAGAATGAAAAGGAAACAAGGAATTAATCGATAAAATACTCACAAATGATTACTTCAAATGATTCATTGATTTACAAAAAAAGAGGGTAAACAATGGAGTATTAAATGTTTATCTAAAATAACTTACTTTTAATACCTTACATATGCAGAAAATAGCAGGGTTATATATAGCTATACTATTCACGTTATTTTTGAATACGAGTTACGTAATGGCGGATAGCTTCACTTTTCCTAATTGACAAACAGTGCAATCAAGTGCAAATGCGCCCAATTGGTTTGCTGATGCACTGGCTGCAGGAGCTCCTCTTAATAGTGCTTCAACTGCCAATGATTTTTTCGCTGCAGTGGTAGCGTATGTAAATAGTGATCCTACTCATATAGCAGCTGGTGCTACGGCTTCAATAACTTCAGCTTGAATGGTTTGTTTGAATTGAGTAACATTATCAGTCGTACCACCTCCTCCACCACCGGCTATAACAAGTTCCTCCTCATCTATCATACCTCCTCCTCCACCACCACTGCCTCCACCACCACCACCGCCAGTTATAACAAGTTCTTCCTCTTCCGATTCTTGCAGTTATATCGCAGATTATTCCCCTCTCTGGTCTGATTGTAGTATCAATTCCAATTGGACTACAAATGGAAGTATTAATTGTTCACAAACCAGCACTTGGCAAGCGAATATTACGACCGCAAATTGGTCGTGCACCACTACCTATGTGGATGGGGTTCCGAGCGGTACGAGCTGTGATGGAGGTTGTCCGTGAAATGCTTCACAACCCGCTTCTGTAACTGAAACAAAGACCGTAAATCTTCACCTGAATTCTTCTGTCTACAGCACCTGTAATAATAGCGTATATGCCAATAATAGCGATACATGTACAGTTTCTGTGAATGTGGTGGCGGGAACAAATCAAAACAAAGGAATCACTGGATGGGGAGGACATAATGTTCTATCGAATATAGCCGACACTTCCAATATTCGCGCCAATAGGATTGACCCAAGTCAACCGGGAAATGCTCTAAATTTCTCCAGTGTTTCTTCACCCGGGATACCAAGTTCCACCTCAAATAATTTCACTGTAAATATCAATAATATTAAATCGGTTTCCCCGTTTGCCTCTAATGCCGGAAAGATATCGTTTAATCTTGGATGAACTTCCATGGAGCTTTCCAACATACCGTATAGTTTCAATAAACCTTTCGTGGGAACCCTCTGAATTGTGGGTGGCGATACCCTTAATGTCTGAACCGAACAAACAGCAGAAGTGAAGATTGTCAAACAATCCACAATTAATCCTTCTTATACGATACATACCTTTGCATCTACTCTCAATCCTGTGGACACTGCAAACTTTATACTACAGAATAAAAACTCTGAAATAGGACTGACAAGCACTCCTCAGGTGAATTTTACTCTCAATTATAAAGGAACTGCAAGTATTTCAAAAACAACACTTCGAGCTGATCCTCAGATTTATTATTCTCTGGGTGGAGTAAATGTCTGATACTACATCTCACAAACAGAACTTCCAACCGATCGATATCTGGACACGGGAATAAGTGAATTTCTCTGAGTTCGAGTGGTCGGACAGATTCAGGGACAGGGAAAACAAGTGATTACTGGGCAGATAAAAAACTTTTCCGATATATCCCTGTTTGATATACGCTCGTCGGTGAAGAAAAATATAACAGAAATGACTCGAGGAATGAAAAGCGGAGATATTCTGAGTGGTGTGAAATACATAGAATGAAATACTACTATCTCCGGAGATCAATCTTACGAACTTCTCGTCGTGCGTAATGGAAATGTTATGATTTCCGACAATCTCAATACTGCTGGTAAAAAACTCGGTATTATCGCTATTAGGGATGATCAATCTCGAACAGACCTCGGGAATGTATATGTAAAAAATACCGTTACGAAAATTCAGGCTTATATCTGTGCGGATGGAGGATTTATGAGTGCAGATAGTAATGGGAATCCATATACTCAAAATACTGTTGCGAGAACGAATGCGCTGAAAACACAACTCATTCTCAAAGGACTTCTCCTTACTCGCAATACAATTGGATGAGCCATAGGAGATTCCGGTTCATATATACTGCCTGGGGGATCGAAAACGAGCGATATTGATAAGACTATTATGTACGACCTCAACTATATCCGTCGTGGATATTCTGGATGGGATAAAAATGGGAATGGAGCGCTTGATACGGGAGAATACAAAGATCCGTTCGTCATTATCTATGACACTGCCATACAAAATAATCCCCCGAAAGCCTTTTCTGTTAAATAATCTTTGAACTGTAAACAAAAAAGGGTGGTAAAAATAAAAAGTGTCCACCCGGACACTTTTTATTTTTACACCTTCCCTTCAATCAAATCCTCCTCGAACTGACGAATCCCGGCGATATCCCGACTGTATGCGGAAATATCGGGGAAATCGAGAGAGTGAATCTTGGATGAAACTGCGCGGATAAGTGATTTCGTACGTTCTATTTCCCCTTGTTGGATATACTCCGTGACGGTCATAAACTGCCCGGTCTTTCGGTCTTGTTCGACGAATACGAGGGAATACTCGTTATTCTGAAAACCGGACCATCGCGGAGAGAGTTCAAAGAGAACGGCATAGAAACAGAGCTGGAGCTTGTATTTCCATTTCTTCACCTTCTCGTACGCGGAACCGGTATCGGAAAAGGAGTCGAATCAAGAGCCTGTTTTATAGTCTGTGACGATGAGTTTGTTACCTTTCAGTATTTCGATTCGATCAATCTTCCCGGTAATTTGAATGCTTCCGATAGAGGCTTCTCAGAAAGGATGAGATTCATGTGAAGAACGGGAAGTGGAATGAGGCGTACTCAAGGTGTACGATGAATGAGTATCGGAGTTCTGAATATGAAGGCCTCCTTTTGGTGAAGTCTCTAGAAATACTCCGCCTCAAGCGGTACGGAAGTCGTACTCCAGATGCAGCTCTTCGTACTTTTTTCCGGTAATCTCGACATACAAGGCTTCAAGATTCTCCTGACCACGGCTCAGATAATCCCGCTCCACATCCTCGTCAAACCCTTCTTTTCTGAAAGAAGTTTTGAACGCGTCGAGAAGTCGCTCTTTATGAAATAATCCGGAGCTCTTATATTCATTGAAGAACTGTTCGAGAGCCGAGTGCATGGCCGATCCGTAGCTCGCTGCCACGCTCTTTGCCTGCGGAAATCGGAGGATATTATTACTGATAAACACTTCCGGTCCCGCATCCGCCACATTGAGAAAGTTCTGAAGTGCTGTGGTGTTCATGACGAATTGTTTCTCAATGCGATCGAGAAGGAAATTCCGCTCGTCTCCCTGATACGGAAGAGAAAAGAGCTCCTTTCGTTCTTTTTCAAGAAAAAATGTGAGCGAATCGACGGGGGTATTCTCCATCGGAGAAAAAGGTTTTTCAATATTCGTGAGGCACCCGAGTGGATTGTCAGTCTTTTCCGAAAGGTTTTTCTTGGCGTACGAGAGAATAAGCTCGTTTTTTGCACGGGTAAACACCGTATAGACGAGACGTCGAATATCCTCGTCGTCGTCCTTTTCGGGAGCAAGAGGGAGATTTTTCGGGAGCGGGGAGCCTCCGAACTTCCCGAGTTTGTACTGCTTTTCCGTCAGTCCCATAGCGTATACTCGTCCGTATTCCAATCCTTTTGCCTTGTGCACGGTTATGAGATTGACACTCGTTCGATCGTTTCCGATGAGGTGAGAGGCAGAAATCTTGATGTCATACTTTTTCACGAGACGGATGAATTCCCCATAATCAAGGAGAGAGAGATACCCACTCCCCTGCTTGAAAGTTCGTACCGCTTCGACGAGTTTACGGAGATTTACAAGGTGACGAGCATAGAGAGAACTGTGGGAAAACTCGTTCTTCGAGCTAAAGTAATAATTATAGATTGGCGAAACATATTCCTTCTTCCCTCAGGCGAACATATCAATCTGAATCAGATTTTTGGTCGGATCCTCATCGTACTCGTCGGGAATCCCCAGGGCGTTTGCTCCGGTAATGAAATCGATCAAATCTTCCAATCTCGTATGGTGGGAAAGGATCGAGAGTTCGATGAGGAAATTGGCAAGATTCCGCAGATTGGCATCGGTGTGAGTACGAAGAGTATCAATCCAAGATTTTCGGAAGGAAAACCCTGAAAAACTCGTTCTTTGAACTCAAATATCCGTTTCCTCGTTCGTCGTACCTTCCAAGTGTACGCCTCACTCCGGTACTCAATTTTCGCTCAAATTACTTCGTTTTTGAGAGTTTTCTCGTGACGGTCGGCTATTGTAGATTTTTTTTGAAATCTCCCAAATCGTGAGACGATGAACGTTAAAACACGGATGAGCGAGAATGGAAAGGAGGATCTCATCCCGCGGGTTTCCCCCGCCTCTGAGAGATACGAGATATTCGAGAATCTCGTCCACGAGCCGGACTTCCTCGGAATCGAATATATCCTCGTCTCGACTCAGTGCCACAGGAATGCCTTTCGAAAGCAAAACTTTCGCAAGATTTTCAAGGGTTTTGTTTTTCTTCGAAATAACTGCAATTTCATTGGAAAGAATACCCGATTCGATGGTTTTCGCAATATCGTCCGCTATCCAAACAAGCTCCTCCGCCTCATTTTCAAAAACCTGCTGTACCACTTTTCCTCCCGCACCGCGATGCGAATGAAAAGATTTCGTCGAGTCCGGAAAAATATCGCCGATGGAATGAATAGAAGCGTCCATAATCTTCCGAGAAACCTCAATAATCTCGCTGTTGGAACGATAATTGGTCTCGAGGATGATAAGCTCAGTATCCGGCCAACGATCCCGGAAAAGTCGAATGTTTTTCGTATTGGCTCCCTGAAACTTGTAGATGGATTGATCGTCATCTCCGACAGCGAATACGTTCGGACTCTCGCTCACTTCGAGGATGTCCGTGATGAGGCGCATCTGTGCATCATTCGTGTCCTGATATTCGTCGATGAGGACGAATTGGTACTGCTCGGCAAGATTCGCCCGAACATCCGAGTATTCTTCGATGAGCTCAATCGCAGAGAGAATCATATCGGAAAAATCTATATACCCCCGTTCTTTCATTCGGTCTTGGTAGAGCTTATAGATTCGCGTCAAGGATTCATATTTATCGAGACGAGAACTATCTTTCAAAATATATTTTCCCTGATGATTCTTTTCGAGCCATTCATCGCGCCATTTGGTGGTAATTTTCGCATCTGTTTCGCTTTCTTGCGATTCCCAGGATTCCACCAAGCTCTGAAGGAGCATATTCGCAAGGCTCATGTGCACTCCGTGATATTTCGGAAGTAGAGAAAGTATCTCACCTGTCGCATCCGTAAAAGATTGGAATAATTCTAATTTCCGTGATTTGTCTTCCTTTTTCTGGCCGAGTGAGAAAAGCTCGTCGAGAAATGAACGAATAAGTGGCTCTATGACGTTCATCGTTTTCTTGTTGGTGGCAATAATCTCACCGAACTCTTCAGGCGTGATTCCGGCATCTTTGAGATTCTTGATGGCTTCCCGAAGCTCGCGAATTTTTTCATTGGCGCTCTGTCCGGGTTTATAGGGATCGTTCCATGGAAGAGCGGTCAAAATCTCATCAAACAGACGGGACACCTCTATGTCATCGATGGGGGAAGCTTCCGTATAATCCGAAACCCGATGACGGTACCGGTTCAGAATTTCGTTTCCGAAACTATGAAATGTATGAATCGCCACTCTATACGCATCGGCACCGATGATGCGAGACAATCGTTCCCGCATATTTTTTGCGGCATTGTCCGTGAAGGTCAGACAGAGGATATTTCCGGGATTCATATCCGTTTCCCGAAGGATGTTTGCGACACGGGCGGAAAGAAGCTCGGTTTTTCCGCTTCCGGGTCCTGCGATGACCATAACCGGACCATAAATGGTATCGACGGCGTGTTTTTGCAGAGGGTTCAAACGATTATAGACGGATTCGAAATTTTGGTGAGTCATGGTGAAAAAATGAAGTAATTTTTCCTATTATAACGCCTCAGGGAAATTTGCAAGAGAAAAGTTTTTGAAACAATACCGGAAAATAAACGGAGTGTTGATTTTTAAAAAATCAGATTTCAATCGAAATCTGATTTTTTGTACGAGTTTTTATGAGAGTTTTTATTGAAGAGTGTGTGTTTGTTCCATTACAATACCAATTGCCTTTCTTACCACCTCTAACTCTTTCTTTACCGTGTGTCCAGAATCTTCACTTGAAGGCAAAATAAATTTGTGAGGAAAGGAAGGGCCATATTCACCATTAACAAGAAGAAGAATTTCTTGCAACCTCTGTTTGGTAGCAAGGAGAACATTCATGTCTTTTCTTTCTATAGCTCCTCGTATAAATGGAGGAAACATCTGTAGAGCATTTGTCATATGCGAGCAAAGTTATGATTTATATGTATATTTGTATGAATGAGGCTTTATCATAACATATATTTTATAATATGCAAATATTCACACTCTTTCGTGGTACAAAAATAATCTTTCCTCTATTTTTTTGACAAAATCCCCGTTTTGGATACATTTGCATATATATGTAGTCATAAATAATCATCCATTATGCTTCAAGCAACCATTTATAAAAACGAGAGGACGGGAAACGGTTTCTTATCATCCAGAAAAATCGAGACCAATAATGGATCACTTCTCCTTCTTCAGATATCTTTTCACGATGAAAAACTTGGATCTTTCATCGAGAATACCATTATCGATTTGATCCTCACAAATTCTGTTGCCATAGGAAATGATACGTATGCTCATTTCGGATATCTTCTTGAACGTCTCAATAAATACTTCAAAGAGATAGAAAAAGAATCGGATTTTGAGAATCTTTCGATCTTTATAGGAATAATACAGGATTCCACTCTTCATTTTTCCATACTCAAAAGTGCTTTTGCTTATCTTATGAAAGATGGAAAGATCATAAATATAGCCGAAGGAATGGGACTCCTTGAAAAAGTGCCACAATTTTCCTATATTTCTAGTGGAATTATAGGGGCCGGTGATGCTCTTTGCATCAGCAACACAAACCTTCTTGATTACCTGACGCAGGAAGATATTTTTGAAATGACCGATGAAAAAATTCATTCAAAGGAAGAATCCAGTCATATCATAGAGAACCTCCTTTCAAGAGAGATTCATGAAGTTCCGACCGATCTCAT
>DNKW01000077.1:11422-11912 GCA_003488655.1 Candidatus Altimarinota bacterium
CCGCGTGCAAGAAAAATGAACAGGTAATTCGTCTCGTGGCAGAGATAAAAAAACGGGTTGATTTCAATAATAAATACCTTCGATCCGGATTATTTGGGCTTGGAGTGGTTGTTTGCATCTGACTTCTCTACTTCATTCTCTCCTCGATTTTTATCCAAAAAGCGAATACTACCATACCGGAGGAATACAAGAATAAGCTCATCGAGGCTCAGCTCATCATTGAAAAGTCCAACAAAGACATGGGAAATCGTGATGTATTCAATGCAAACATTAAAAAAGCGGAAGATCTCATCTTTGAAGTTCGTACAAAACAGGTTTTTTTGAATGATGTAAAAAAACTCCTCTCCGATATTTCCATTCTCAAGAAACAGATAAACGGAGTAGAGTCATTTGACCCAAAAACTGCTCCTTCGGAATACCTCTTCGAGGGAAATGATTTCCAAGTGAATGGAATATTTGAACTGAGCAAAAAACTCTATTTTGTCGGAAG
>DNKW01000029.1 GCA_003488655.1 Candidatus Altimarinota bacterium
AAGGTCTCGACGGCATTTCCATGACTGTCCCCAGTCCGGTATTTGACCTCAAAAAAGACGGTGATTCCATCTTTTCGTGCAATAATATCAATCTCTCCTCACTTCGATGCGACAAAATTCGTTTCCATAATCTCATACCCGTGTTTTTGGAGGTACTGTATGGCAAGGAGTTCTGCCTGATCTCCAATCGTTCTCGAAGAAATAGCCATAAGTATTGGGGGATTATTCCACATTTACCGTATTCATATCCTTAATCTTCACTTCCGCATTCACTTTCGGATTGTAGTACCCAATAAGAAGTTTGATGAGATCATCTTTTTTTAATTCGTCGCTCTTTATACCTATCCCTTCGAGACTGGTTTTGATGGTCGAGAGCCGTTCAAAATTGGCTTTCCTCATGGATTCCGATCTTCGTCGTTTGTCTCGTATGGAAGTGACGGTCTCTTCCTGAGTGATAGCTGACCAAAAAGTCCGGAAAACTCCGACGATTCCTTTATCTCGGACGCTTCGATCCTCATCGGTATCATAGGGCACGACGATATAGAAGTCCTTCTTCATAATCTGTGCCATATCGATCAGATTCGTGAGAAAATCCACGTACCGATAGGTTTGTTCTTGAAGGAGGGGATTTTTTTGCTTGAGGGCAAGATTTTTTAGTCTCATAAGATATCCTTCGATATCCACCTTCAGGGATCTAACGATAATCTGGATGGGGAAACGGAGAGAATTCAGGAAGCGCTGGTATCCGATAATGATGGAATCCTGTTCCTCCTCGCTCTTCAGATTGAAATTCACCGCATGAACTTTGAGAACCATGCGAGATGATCCGTCTTTCATGATCATACAATTGTCTCGGATCTCAGAGAACGGGAGATATCGTTGTGTGGTCGAATCCTTTACCGGATTTTTGGCAGCTTTTACGGAAGCTGTGGTTTTGTCGGACATATTTTTGAAAATAGGGAATTAGGAGTTGGAAATTTGCGGATTATAATTTCCCGAGGCGTTCCTCGACGCTTTCAAAGGTTTGATGGCTATTTTTGTTTTCTCCGTTGGATTTCACTTCCTCAAGGGCTCGTATAAATCCAACCTCAAGAGAATTATAGCTATCGACTCATTTCGACCAAGTGCGATTCCCGACATTGAGATTGAGGCGTATCAGATTGAGCACAAAGGGGACGAATGTCATCTCCGTATGGCGAAAAAGTGCGATAACGAGAGCAATCCCGATGATAATGACGGCGGGAAATAATGCTATGTCCGCTCCAACATTCGGTTCGAGGGATTTAAACACCGTGTATCCGAAGCCACCACCAACCATGATAATAGCCAATTGACGGAGGCTCAGATTCAAGAAGATTTTATCTTCATTTTCTATCTGTACGGGGATTTTATATTGCATGGGACAAATTTATAGAAACTTTTTACTTGTACATTATAGCCTATTTCCCCTGGAATCGCAAGAGAATCGTACATTTTTTCGTGTTTTTCTTTTGACTTTTTTGGCTTTCGTCTTATAAATTGGAGGTTCCTCAATCTCAATAGAGGGTTTATTTATAATTCTTCACTTCTTGTCTTATGAAAATTGATTTTATCAAGAGTCGTTTTATGTACTACGGACTTGCGCTTATACTCACTCTCCTTTCTCTTGGTGCCTATCTGACACTTCCATTGAATCTCGGAATTGATATGACCGGCGGAGTACAGGCAGAGTATGATTATTCTCTCGGACAGGTGAATATTGATACCATAAAGACTCTGGTGAATGAGACTAAAAAAGGCATTGTATATAACAATACCGAAGTGGTGAATAATACCAATGTTTATAAGATTTCCGGAGAAGATAAATTCGTCGTTGAAGCGGGATTCTCGAAAATTTCCGGTATTTCCGACAAGGATTTTGAAGGACTCAAAACGAAATTCAAGGAAGATATCACTGCTCAATTTACCAGTCTGAGCTCGGCGAAAGTAACGATGTCTCGGTATATCAATATCGGAGAATCATTCGGGGATTACATCAAGAAAACAGCATATATGACTCTTGCTCTTGTTATCATCGCCATCTCTCTCTATATCGCTTACGCATTTCGCGGATCCATCGAGGGGTTTACGAGCTTCTCGTTTGCATCTGTTACTGCGGTTTCCCTTTTCCATGATCTGGTGGTTGCTTTCGGTCTCTATATTATCGCTTCGTACTTCTTCCCAGAGTTTAAGATTGATACGTTCTTCATTACCGCGATGCTCACCGTTCTCGGGTACTCCATCAATGATACGATTGTAGTAATGGACCGAATTCGTTCGAATCTTCGGCTTCCGGAGAATAAAAAGAAGAATTTCGGTACGATTATCAATAACTCGGTAAATGAGACGATGACTCGTTCCATCTATACTTCTTCCACTATCTTTATCGTCCTTGTTGCTATGTTCTTTTTCGGGCCGGATTCCATTCGAGGATTTATTCTCGCGCTCATATTTGGTACGGTGGTCGGAGCCTATTCCTCAATTGCAATCGCCGCACCGCTTCTTTATGATATTAGTGGGAAGAAGAATTAATTGGTAAACCTCTGAAAAACTTGTTCTTTGAGCTTAAATCTCCGCTTCTCGCTCTTCGTACATTAGTACGATTCGCTTCAATGCTCGATTTGCACTCAAACTACTTCGTTTTTGAGAGGTTTTTTCTATAAAGTGAGTTACTTTTTAAAATTAATATTTTATATGTCCAAACTTGTCCGAGATAAAATTCCTGAAATCATCTTGAGAAACGATGGCGTTGCTCCATCGACTCATATTGTCGAGTGAGAGGAGCTTATGAAGGCTCTCGATACGAAACTCGATGAGGAAATCGGAGAACTCAGAGATACTCCTAATGCTCAGTTGATTGCCGAAGAAATAGCGGATGTCATAGAGGTACTCCTTGCAATCGCCCATTCCCGAGGTTTCTCGTCAGAACAGATTGAGGCGATCCGTCTTGAGAAAAAAGCGAAGCGCTGAGGGTTTGAGAAGGGAATAATTCTTGAATAAAAAAACATAAAAATCTCATCCTTTATAGTGGATGAGATTTTTGTTTTTTCCCTTTACTTTTGGCTCTGTTTCCATATAATTCCTCCAGTTT
>DNKW01000049.1 GCA_003488655.1 Candidatus Altimarinota bacterium
TCGACATAGAGTTTCATAAACCCCGGGAATTTTATAACCTCTCCCTTGGAAACCCACTCTTGGTCAGGTGCGACGGTTGGCGAAAATGTGAATGTAGTGGTCTCGATTTTTGCTTCCTGCATTTGAGACGCGACCGTTCGTTCCCAGATGAGCCGATAGAGACGGAGTTCTCCTCCCTCAAGCCCGATGGTATCGGGAGTTTTGTCGATATAGGCGGGACGAATCGCTTCATGCGCTTCCTGGGCATTGGCTTGCTTGGTTTTGTATTTGCGACCTTCGGCAAGGGAATACTCTTTTCCGAAAGTGGTGTCGATATAACTTCGACACGCATCCATGGCAAGAGTGGAGAGGTTCACGGAATCGGTTCGCATATAGGTGATGAACCCGTTCTGGTAAAGTCCCTGTGCCACAGTCATAGTTTGAGCAACGGAGAACCCGAGTTTGCGAGAAGCTTCTTGCTGGAGAGTGGAGGTCGTGAACGGAGCTCCCGGAAGTCTCGTTGTATTCTTCTTATCGGCATCGTCGAGGGTGAATTCGAGAGAAGTCGCAGCTTCGTAAAATTTATTCCCCTTTTTGTCGGTTTTCTCCACGAGAGAATCCACGGAAAATCCGAGCGTAGCAAGCATTTTCTGGATATCTTCGGTATTTTTGAGCTTCTTAGCTTTTCCGGAAAGTCTGGCGAAATCGATTCCGAATTTGACTCCTTTGGCTTCCGCTTCGACTCGGAGCTTCCAACTCTCTTCCGGTTTGAATTCCTGTATTTCCCGTTCCCGTTCTACGATGAGTTTTACTGCAACGGATTGTACTCGTCCAGCCGAGAGTCCGGTACGAATCTTCTGCCAGAGTACAGGGGAAACCTTGAACCCCACGAGTCGATCGAGGATTCGGCGGGCTTGTTGAGCATTCACGAGATCCATATCGATGTGGCGAGGATTAGCAATCGCTGCCTCGATTGCTGGCTTTGTAATCTCGTGGAACACGATTCGGGAAACGGTTTTCGCATCGATTCCGAGCGCTTCACAGAGGTGCCATCCGATAGCCTCTCCCTCGCGGTCTTCATCGGTCGCTATCCATACTTTCTCCGCTTCTTTTACGAGTTTCTTGAGTTCAGTAACGGTTTTCTTTTTCTCATCGGAGACGATATAGGTCGGAGTGAATTTGTTCTCGATGTCGATTCCGAGGTCTTTTTTGGCAAGATCACGGATGTGTCCAAAGGAGGCTTTGACAACGAAGTCTTTTCCCAAGAATTTCTCAATGGTTTTTCCTTTCGCAGGGGATTCGACGATGACGAGGTTTTTCATGAAATTGAGTGAAATGGGATAATTTAGTTCCGAGGATAGGGAGGAAGGAGGTAAAGTCAAAAGATTTTTTGATTTATGAAAGAAAAACCTTATACTTTCATTTGTTATTTTATAATACCTTTCTCTATGAAATACTTTCTTCTCTCTCTTTTTCTTATAGTAGTAAGCTCTTGTTCCTTTTCAAATCCTATCGGAGATGATTTGCTCGAAGAAACCCGAGAAACTTCTTCCGGCACCAATAAGGAATGAACACAGGGTTCAGATTCTGCCACAGGGGTTATGATTTCTTCCGGGAGTGAAGCCCCCGATGAGAATACCGCTTCCTGAAGCGTTTCCGAAAAAGAGAATGAATCGGATATAAACTCTTCTGGGAGCGATGGCACCGTGCCTGTTTGAACGAATAATATGGAAAAAGATCCGGAGGTTCAGAGTATCCAAAGAGACATTGATGCTATATTCTCCGATATAGAAAAGGGAGGAAAATAGTCGCCTTCTCATTCTCGCTTTCCGCGAATCTCTGAATAGAGACGATTACACCATTACTATTTCGTTCTCATCAATCTCACGGAGAATCTTTCGGGTCATAACTCTGTCATCCCAATCGATCGCTCCAGTATTGGTAATCTGGCTGGTTTCTGCTCATTTCCCGGCGATGAGCACTACGTCGCCCTCTTCGGCGATAAGAAGAGCCGTACGGATGGCATCCATTCTCGATGGCACGATCCAGAACCCCTCCCCCTCTTTTCGCTTTATACCCATAGAAACTTCCTTGATAATCTTGAGACTATTTTCCGTGTAGTTGTCATCCTCCGTGAGGATTATCACATCACTCAGAGTATCGACTATCCGTCCCATTTTCGGGCGCTTGTTCGTATCGCGGTCGCCGGTCGCCCCGAAAACGGTAATAATTCGCCCAATTCCTTCCATTTGTTTCACTGTTTCGAGCACATTTCGGAGACTGTCTTCGGTATGGGCATAGTCGACAAAGACCATAAGTCCCCGATTATTTTCTATCTCTTCGAGTCTTCCGGGGATAATTTCCACTGATTTGATGGCTGTGACAATAGTGGGAATATCGATTTTTTGTGATATAAGAACGCTGACCGCCGCGAGGATATTGCTCACATTGAAATTCCCTCGAAGCTTCGTTTTTATGGAAACGATATTGGAAGGCATTTTTATCTCAAATTCCGTTCCTTCTTTGAAATAATATATATTCTGAGAACGAATCTGTGCATTTGCCGACATCCCGTACGTATACATTATATCCGGGGTTGTTTCTGAGAGAAACATGCTGGCATAATCGGAATCGATATTGACGACCGCAATTTTTTTCACTCCCGGTTTTCTCCGAAAATTTACAAGGTTCTTAAAAAGCAATAATTTCGTTGCGGCGTAATTATCCATAGTGCGATGGAGATCGAGATGATCTTGGGAGATGTTCGTGAGAACCGCCACATCATAATCGATTCCATAGTTCCGATTGTAGAAAATCGAATGACTGGACGTTTCGATAACGGCGTACTCGCAACCCGCTTCCTTTGCCTCCTTCAGAAGTCTCTGAAGCACAAAAGGGGAAGGAGAAGTCATTTTCATAGTATTTTCCGACCACTGCCCGTTGATCGAATAGTTGGCGGTTGAGAACATAAATACCTTCTTTCCGGCATGTTCCAGCCCCCGTGCTACGAGGTTCGTGACGGTGGTTTTCCCTTTGCTTCCCGTAATACCGATGATTATCATATCTCGAGCGGGATTTCCATAGAAATGGAATGCGATGAGCCCCCGAAGATAGTGATAAAATATTCGAAGAGGGGAATCGAGAGCGATGAGTGAGCGAAGAAAATTCATGGATATAGAGGAATTAATGGGTTTTTGAAAAAATTTTATGACCGAAGTAATTTGAATTTTTCAGAAATCTCTCAAAAATGCAGTAATTTGAATGAAAAGTGAATGCCGGAATGAGGCGTACGAAGGAGTACGACGAATGAGGAATGGAATTTTGAGTTCAAAGAACAAGTTTTTCAGAGATTTCTATTCGTTTTTTGGTTTTACGAGAGGAAAGAGTATCACATCTCGGAGATTTTCTTGCCCCATAATGAGTGTCAGAAATCGGTCGATTCCGAATCCGAGACCGGATTGCGGAGGCATAGCATATTCCATAGCAAGCACGAAGTCATAGTCCGCGGAAGTGGCTTCCTCGTCTCAAGCGGCAGCCGCTTTCGCTTGTTCTTCAAATCGGGCTCTTTGATCGAGGGGATCCACGAGCTCGCTATAGGATTTGATAATCTCCCACCCATTCACCACCACTTGGAATTGCTCAACGATACCGGGGAGCTGATCCGAAGCGCGGGCAAGGGGTTGCATGTATTTCGGATAATTGTAGAGAAATGCCGGTCACACAATCTTCGGTCGGACGAGTTTTTTGTAGAAGTAGTCGATGAGCGTCGTGAGTCCCATTTTTTCCATTCCTTCGATGACGATTTTCTGATCTTTGAGGATTTTGCGGAATACTTCTTCATCTCCAGGTTCATATTTTGCAATGTCGATCCCAGTTACTTCCTGAATGCGCTTCATATAATCGATTCGCTCCCAAGTCGTCCCGAAGTTCACATCTTGGATATTTCCATCCCGATCCCTGATTTTCACTGTTTTTTCGAGATGAAGCCGTTCGAAAAGACTGTTGATCATTCGCTCGATGAATCGCATATTGTCCTCGTAATTCCAATAGGCGACATAGTGTTCAACCATAGTGAATTCCTGGAGATGAGAAGGATCCGAACCTTCATTTCGGAAATCCCGGGCGATTTCAAATACCCGCTCGAATCGACCCACTGTCGCCTTTTTAAGAGCGGTTTCCGGGGAGATTCGGAGAAATACATCCAAATCATAATCGTTGTGATGAGTGGTGAAAGGTGCCGCCGCGGCCCCAGATGCCGAGTTTCCGAGAATCGGTGTCTCGAGTTCTATGAACCCCTCTTCTTCATAGAAATCACGCATGACTTTTATAAATCGGGATCGGAGGAGGAATCGGTTATATGTGTCATTATTGGTGATGAGGTCGAGATAACGCTGTCGATAGAGTGTTTCTTCATCTTTCAGTCCATGAAATTTCTCCGGAAGCGGGCGGATAGCTTTGGAGAGAAAGGTGAAGGCGGAAACAAAGACCGTAAGTTCTCCTTTGTGGGTCAGGAATAGTTCTCATTCCACTCCAATAAAATCTCCCATATCCACGAGTTTCTCCATGAATTTATACGCGGAAACTTCTTCAGAGAGCTGAGTTTTTATACCATCCTGTGTGACGATAGAACAGTTTTCCCGAGAAAACATCACCTGAATTTCTCCCGTTGCATCCTGAATCTTGGCAAAAGAAATCTTCCCGAAGCTCCGAAAGAGTATGACTCGCCCTGCGGTTTTTACGTTATCGATAGGTGCAACGATAATGGTTTCGATGGCACGGAACTGGCCCGCATCAAAGCTCGCAAGCGAACCGATCGGATTTTTTTTATCAAAAGAAGCAGCATAAGCGATGACTCCAAGATCCTTCATTCGCTCTATTTTTTCGATACGGGTTTGTACTTCATCGGCATGTTGAACCATATTTTTGGGTGTAAACTAAGGAGTATAATTGCTTGTATGCTATAAAAAAAGGGGGAAAAGTCAAAAGAAATCCCGAAAAAC
>DNKW01000059.1 GCA_003488655.1 Candidatus Altimarinota bacterium
GAATCCGCCGGATCGCACGGATCGACCGCGAAGATATACATGCTCGAATATTAGTCTATGGGACTGGTAAAATACTTTTGCATTCTCTCATCTTTTGATTATCATAGGTGGAATCTTTTATTCAGTAAGTTTTCGCACTATGTCTATCCTTGATTCCGTAGAACTTTTCGATTCTTTGAGTGATAGCGAAAGAAGCACCCTTTCTCTTTTCTGTCAGGAGAGACTCGTTCATAGTGGAGAAGTGCTTTTCAATGAATGAGATGACGCCGTGGCATTGTATGTGGTAAAGCGAGGATCGCTCAAAGCGTACAAGGAGCGTTCCGACGGAGAAAAGATCCTCGGATATATAGGAATAGGGGAGCTTGCCGGAGAGATGGCGCTTTTCGATCCGAGCGCTCCAAAGATACGTATCGCCAGTGTACGGGCTGTTGATGACACACTCCTCCTTGTTATTATGGATTATGCCATCCTCGAACTTTCGAAAAAACACCCCGAGATATACGGGAAGATTGCTCAGATAATAATGAAAAGGAAAACCATTGCCTTATAATCATAGAAAGAGCCAGAAAAGAAAATTATAAAAAGATTTGCAATAATCACTTTTTTTTATACAATACGCGAGCTCATTTTTTAATTCTCTTCATTTTTGACTTATCCCTATGGGAAGTAACGACCAAGACTCCAGAAAACAAAAAGAAGATAAAATCGAAGTTGAGGGAACGATTGTAAAGACCCTCCCCGGCGCTATTTTTGAGGTTAAGCTCCCGGATGATTTTGGGGGCGGGGGAATGATTATACGAGCATATATTTCCGGTAAGATGCGAAAGAATTTTATTAATCTTATAGAAGGTGATACGGTTCTTGTAGAACTTACTCCCTATGATCTCTCTCGAGGTCGAATCGTTTTCCGTAAGAAATAAAACTTACCCTATATAAAGAGTTTACGACTATTTACTATCTTTTTTCTCTATGAAAGTTCGTCCATCTGTTAAAAAAATGTGTGATCACTGTTCTGTTATACGCCGAAAGGGGGTAGTTCGAGTGATTTGTGAGAATCCAAAACATAAACAACGACAAGGGTAATACCTATTTATTTTTAGTTCCAATATTTCTTTTTCATTATGGTTCGAATAGCCGGAGTTAATCTCCCGAACGGAAAGCATGCTGATATCGCTCTTATGTACCTTTATGGAGTAGGACGACCTCTCGCGATTACTATTCTTGATACCCTCGGTATTGAGAAAACTACCAAGATTGACCTTCTTTCTGAAGTAGACCTTGATAGAATTCGTGATGAACTGAAGAAGTTCGTTATAGAAGGAGATCTTCGTCGAGAAGTTTCTCAGAATATCAAACGATTTCAGGAAATTAACTGTTATCGCGGCATGCGTCACAAGAAACGACTTCCTGTTCGAGGACAGAGAACGAAGACAAATGCTCGTACTCGTAAGGGGAAGGCTGTGGCTATCGCCGGTAAGAAGAAATAAAAGGATTTAGTAAAATGCGAAATTCACATTCAAGGCTCCGCTTCCTCGCTCTCCGTACAGTCGTACGGTTCGCTCCGGTTCTCGCCTTTCATATGAATTTCATCATTCTTCAAAAATCCTCTCTATTAAAAAACTAATAACTAATAACTCTATTTATGGCAAAGGTTTTGAAACGTTCCAAGAAAACCCGCAGAAATATCTCCGAAGGAGTAGTTTCTATCAATGCAAGTCTGAATAATACTCATGTTGTCGTTTCTGATAAGGACGGACAAGTTCTCTCTTGGGCAACGGGTGGAAGCGCCGGATTTAAGGGGGCTCGCGAAGCGACTCCATATGCAGCTCAGATTACTTCCGAGAGTGCTGTTTCCAAAGCAAAAACACTCC
Organism: Candidatus Altimarinota bacterium; assembly: GCA_003488655.1. Taxonomy (GTDB): domain Bacteria; phylum Patescibacteriota; class Gracilibacteria; order BD1-5; family UBA2023; genus UBA1545. Next base: position 1,872 of record DNKW01000059.1, read on the forward strand.
ATGGTCTCGAAAAGGCCATCGTATATGTGAAAGGGATTGGTGCTGGTCGAGAACAGGCTATTCGAGGTATTATTAATTCATGAGTAGACTTGACTGCTATCTACGATATCACTCCGGTTCCACATAACGGATGTCGTAAGAAAAAAGTTCGAAAACTCTAATTATCATCACTTCTTTAATCTTTTTTTAAATTATGCGTTTTACTGGTCCTAAGATGAAGCTCTGCCGAAGAGAAGGTATTAACCTTTTCGGTTCTGAAAAATATGATCTCTCCCAAAATCACCGAAAACTTCTTGGTGGAAAGTTTGGAAAAACTTCCGAATTCGGAGTACAGCTTCGCAAGAAGCAGGCTGCGAAACGAATGTACGGAGTAAGCGAGAAGCAATTCGCTGCCTACTATGCTCGAGCTCTTAAAACAAAAGGGGTTACCGGTGATGCTATGCTCCAGGCCTTGGAACTTCGTCTCGACAATGTCATTTTCAAATCAAACTTTGCACGAACCATTATGCAGGCACGTCAGTTCGTCGGACATGCTCATTTCCATGTAAACGGAAAGAAAGTAAACATCCCTTCTTACAGTGTAAAAATAGGAGACGTTATCTCTCTTCGAGAAAAGATGAAAGAATCTCCTCTCTACAAAACTCTGGTTGAAGAATTCGGAGAGTTCGTGAAGAAAAATGCCGCAGGAACTATCACGACAGCTAAATGGCTTACCGTTGATGCAAATAAACTTACCATCACTGTAAAAGTACTTCCACAAAAAGAAGACTTCGATCAAGTAATCGATATCCAAAAGATTATAGAGTTCTACTCAAAATAATTAATTCTGTCCGTCCATCCCGTTTCTATTTTTGTTATTTATATAACCAACGTTATATGCACATAATCCACCACACTATCGGGGTTCCTAAAATCATAAAAAAATCAATCGATACCAATGAAGCACATTTCTCCGTAGGACCACTTCCGAGCGGATATGGTGTCACTATCGGAAATTCCCTACGTCGTGTGATGCTTTCCTCTATTCCGGGAGCTCGCGTTACCGGTATCAAGGTTAAGGGTGTTACTCATGAATATGCAACACTTCCCGGTATTAAAGACAGCATCCTTGATGTCATGCTCAACTTGAAAAATCTTGTAGCACTGAAAACAGATTCTGACATTGAATGGGTTCATCTCGTAAAATCAAAAGCAGGAGTTGTTACTGCAGGAGACATCAAGACGAGTTCCGGAGTTACCATACTGAATCCCGAGATGGTAATCACGGAGATTGATCGAGACGGATTTGAGCTCAATATGAGTATTCGTATCGAAAAAGGAGTGGGATATATGGGAATCGAAGAACTCAAGAAACGAGAAGAAGATGTTCATATCCTCCTTCTTGATGCGAACTTCTCTCCGGTTCAGAGTGTAAAATATGAAGTGTCGAGTATCCGTTTCGGAGAAATGACCAATCTTGATTCTCTTGATATCACCGTTAAAACCAATGGTGTTATGAGTCCAGAAGATGTTCTTCGTTTCTCTGGAGATATGCTTACTTCCTACTTTGGACTCTTCAACGAAGAAGGTCTTCAGATTGAAGGAGAATTCATCGGAAATATCAAAGAAATCATCGAAAAAGAAAAACAAGAAGTGAAATCAGAACTGGAGAAAGAGACCTACACTCCAATCGAAATAATGGGACTTTCCCCTCGTACACTCAACGCTCTCGTAAATGGAGATATCCTCTCTATCGAACAGTTGACACGATGTACTGAGGCAAAACTTTCTTCCATAAAAGGATTCGGAAAGAAAGCTATGACGGAAGTTCGAGACGCTCTTCGAGAACGAGGATTCAAACTTCTTGGAGACGATTAATTCACCACAGTAATACAAGACTACTAATCAATAACTATCCCCTATTATGCGACATCGCGTTAGAAAAAACCTTCACTTCAAGAAAAAGGACGTTGATCATCGAAATTCGATGCTCCGAAGTCTTATGACGAGTCTTTTCACTCATAAATCTCTTATGACAACCGAGAAGCGAGCAGAGGCGGTAACTCCTTTTATTGATACGCTTATTAACGTGGTAAACTCAGTAACTAGCGATCAAGACAAGATGAATGCTATCCGACGGGTAGGAGAATATCTTTTCACGAAAGAATCTTCCATCGCACTTTTTGAACAGGTTGCTCCGAAGTACAAAGGAAAAACTTCCGGATTCACTCGAATCACTCCTATTAAGTATCGAATGGGAGACAACGCAAAACTTGTTAAACTCGAACTCTTCTAATTTTACCCATTTGTTCCCTATTTTTATGAAAACTCTTACACCTACACAGATTCCTCTTGATGCCCGAAAGTGGTACATAGTGGATGCAAAAGGTCAGACTCTTGGGCGACTTGCATCAAGACTCGCAACTATTATCTCTGGAAAAAATCGTGTTGATTTTTCTCCGCATATGGATAACGGTGACTATGTTATCATCCTCAATACGAAAGAAATCGTCGTAACCGGAGATAAGGAAGAGGCAAAACTTTACCGAACGCATTCGGGACATATGGGACATCTGAAAGAGGTGAAGCTCTCAAGACTTCGTGCGGAAAAACCAAACAAGATTTTGGAACATGCAATCTCCGGAATGCTTCCAAAAAATCGTCTTCGTCAGGGGATGATGCTTCGACTCAAACTTGTTGATGGAGCAACTCACGGATATGAATCTCAGAATCCAATCACCATCACCCTTTAATTATATATATATATCTCTAATCAGTAGATTTTATGGCAGATAAAAAGTACATTTATGCTATCGGACGCCGAAAAACAGCAACCGCTCAAGTTCGTCTTTTCGTTGGATCCGGAACATCGGAGATTAATGGAAAACCGATGAATGAATATATTCATCGAAGCGATCTTTTCGCGGTGCTTCTTGCTCCTTTCAAAACTCTTGGAGTACAAGATAAGTACCACTTTTCGGTAACGGTTGAAGGTTCCGGAGAACATTCTCAAGCTGAGGCAATTCGTCTCGGTATTGCACGTGCTCTGGTTCTCGAAAATGCTACTGCGAGAAAATCTCTCAAAGATGAAGGATTCCTCAAACGAGATTCCCGAATCGTTGAACGTAAGAAACCAGGTCTGCATAAAGCCCGTAAGGCTTCACAATGGTCGAAGCGTTAGTGAACTTTTGAAAAACTTGTTCTTCAAGCTTAAATCTCTGCTTCCTCGTTCTCCGTACAGTCGTACGGTTCACTCCGGTTCTCGATTTGCACTTGAATTACTTCGTTTTTGAAAAAGTTCTGGAATAATTTTTCTCATCTGTCATTTGTAATTTATAATTTGTAATTTCCCCCATGCCTACTATTAGCCAATTGGTAAAAAATCCTCGCCGAGATAAAACTCGCAAGAGTAAATCTCCTGCTCTTCAGGTAATCAAGAATAGCATCAAGAGAAAAACTCTTGCCCTTTCTTGTCCTCAGAAACGAGGAGTATGTACGAAAGTATATACCATGACTCCAAAGAAACCGAATTCAGCACTCCGAAAGGTTGCAAAAATTCGTCTTACTAACGGATATGAAGTAATATCATACATCGGAGGGGAAGGACATAATCTACAAGAGCATTCTGTAGTTATGATCCGCGGAGGTCGTGTGAAGGATTTGCCGGGGGTTCGATACCATATCGTTCGCGGAGTTCTCGATAGCCAAGGGGTGGATAAACGTAATCAAAGCCGAAGTCATTACGGAGCAAAGAAGCCAAAAGCAAAGAAATAAAATCTTATCAACAAAGGGTTGCAACCCTTTGCCTAATAACCTAACAAATTACTTATGAGTACGAAAGGAACTATCATCGCAGTCAAAAACGAGAGAATTGCAAAATTTGCAAATTATATCATGAAAGCAGGGAAGAAAACCCTTGCTATGAAGATTCTCTCCAATACTTTTGAGGCCATGAAGAAAAAAGGTCACGAGAACCCGGAAGAGGTTTTCGAAAAAGCATTCGAAAATGTTATGCCACGCATCGAGGTTCGTCCAAAACGAGTTGGTGGATCTATCTACCAAGTTCCTCAGGAAGTGAAACCAAAGCGTCAATTTGCTCTCGCGGTTCGTTGGATTCTAGATTCTGCACGTGCGAAGAGCGGTGGTGAGTTCTCTAACTTTCTCGCTCAGGAACTGATCGAAGCATCTCAGGAAACGGGAAATGCAGTAAAGAAAAAGCTTGAAACGTACAAGATGGCTGAGGCGAATAAGGCATTTGCTCGATTCGCAACAAACCGATAGAAATCTCTGAAAAACTCGTTCTTTAAGCTTAAATCTCCACTTCCTCGCTCTTCGTACAGTCGTACGATTCGCTCCGGGGTTCGATTTGCACTTAAATTACTTCGTTTTTGAGAAATTTCAGAAATAGAGATAACTAAAAAAACTATCATTAATTTTTTCTATTATGGCTCATAAAAAGGCAATGGGTTCGACCGCCAATGGTCGAGATTCGGTCGCAAAACGACTTGGGGTAAAGGTATACGGGGAACAACCGGTACTTGCCGGAGGTATTATTATCCGTCAAAAAGGGAATAAATTTTGGCCTGGTGAAAATGTACAACAAGGTCATGATTTCACCCTCTTCGCTACAAAAGCTGGAACGGTTTCTTTTCAAGAGAAACGCAAAACAAGTTTTGATGGGCGGGTGTTTCGAGACATCTTCGTAAGCGTTAAATAGTAAAAATCCTCCGCCAACTCGGAGGATTTTTCATAATATGATTGTCATTCCGACCGCAGTGGAGGAATCCCTTTTAATCAAGTTGTATGGAGTAAAGATGTAAAATCTCTCTATAGTTTATATTTAGTGATTTTTTATAACACAGTGTCACTATACCGACCTAAAGGGATTCCTCGAATTCCCTCGGAATGACAATATCTTTTGATTTTAATTCAAATCAATAACTCATTCTTATGATTTCCATCATCATTGTTTCCGATTCCTCCGCTCACTTCCGCGAACCGGTCGAGGAATACCTTCGTCGCTTGAAAGGAATAGTCGAGGTGAAGGTCATAAAGCCGGAAAAATCCGAGAACTCGGCACTTATCCGTCAAAAAGAGAGTCAGCGAATCCGTGAGCTCCTCGAGAAACAAAGAGGACTCGTCGTGTACTGCGATATCGGATCGGAGATTCTTTCCACCGAATCGCTTTCCGAAATGGTCGAAAAATCGAAAATAACCCATCCAAATATCATTTTTGTAGTCGGAGGAGCATATGGAGTAGACGAGAGCATTCTCGTATCCTCCATCCATAAGAGAATCTCTTTCTCTCCGATGACCTTCCCTCACTCGCTTGCATTCCTTATTCTCCTCGAACAACTTTATCGGATCGAGCAGATCCGGAAGAATACTGGGTATCATCATGGATAGTTTTTTTATATCTACCCTCTATTATTAAAATCTATCAGCATTTCTCATGAAACAAGTTCTCTCTCATTCTATCATCCTCATTCCTGATACCGATCCTCTCGATAACCGGTATCTTTTTTCGATCGCCACCGATATTACTTCGCCCATCATCGTCGACCTCGCCGAACTCTTGAAAGAGTTCCGCAATGATCGGGTGGAATACAAGAAGGATTATAAACTCTGGAATCAGGTGTATCCCACGGAGAAGGAGCTTGAACTCTTTCGGGAAATAGTGGAAAAGGCACTTACAGAAAAAAGAAAAGTGCACATTATCAACTGTACGCTCCGAGAAGAAGTGCTCCTTGTCCGGGAACTCTATGAAGAGCTCGGGTACTTCGATGAAACGGAAAATCGGTTTGTGGTTCCATTTGCGACTGCTCCGGTTACCATCGGGGTGAATATCCGGAATCTGGTTTACTCGACGAAGGATTATAAATCCAAGAGGGATTGTATTTGTTTTATCCCGCCTCCACGGGAGCCGGGGCATGTCAAAACGCTTTTTGCTGCGATAAATTCGGGTGTGATAACAGCCGTGAGTATCAATAATCTCTCCGAAGAAGAAGAGCTTCTTAAAACCCTTTTGGATATCGAGAAGATAAACCTCACCACTTTCGCACAGGTACTCTATGGAAATTATCTGGAAATAGGGTGTCAGGTAGGGGGGGTGGAGAAATGGATAATGGAACTTTAGAAAAAAACTTCTTCGGATATCCGAAGAAGTTTTTTTCTTTTTATGCCCCCTTTCCCTGAAGGGTGATATTCAGAAGCGATTGCTCGATTTCTTTCTCGAGCTCTCCCTGAACTTCTTTCATAAGGATTAAATCCCTGATGATATTGCGCTTCGCCTCTTTTTCCTGTTTTTTCGCGCGTGCCATGAAGAGGCTATAGATATGGGGAGCGAGAAGATAGATGCATCCGTACAGGGCTATAGTTCATAGAACAAGAAACGGAACGAGAAGGTTATCCACACTAAATGTGTAGGAAAATGCGTGAAGATTTTCCGGATTGTATTGGAATGTGTAAGTGGTAGGAAGCATAGAGGTGATTTAAAATATATGATTATCAAAGACTTCTGAAAAATGATGAAATTCGTGTGAAAATTGCGTACCGTAGTGAACCGTACGACTGTACGGAGAACGAGGATCGTAAAATTTGAACATGAAGTTCGCATTTTACATAAGTCTTATTTCTCTTCTTGAAGCTCTGCGAATACAATGAGTCGATTGAGGGTCGTACCGATTGGCCAACACGTCATGAGAGAGATTTCTTTCTTTGTGTCTCCCCGTTCGAGGATTTTTACATTTCCCGGTTTCACCACTTTTTTCTCACGGATAATATAGATAAATTTCTTTTGATTGTAGTAGACGATAATCTCGTCCCCAAAAGTAAGTTCGTCAAGGAGAGCGAAAACACTGTTGTATTCCCCCTTCACCCAGGGATAATTGGAACTATGTCCGAATATGAAAGTGTTTCCTGTCTCTCCCGGCTTTGCTGTTCCCGGATAGCGAACTATTCACTTTTCGAGCTCCTGCATAAAGATATTCTCAATGTGGTCAAAGTCGAATCCCGCATCGAGTCTCACATCCACGAGAGGGATATTTTTCCCAATCTTCGGGATGATGATACGATTGTCATAAGGGGTAATATCGAGATCAATATCGATTTTTGCCTCGATGGAGATAAGTCGTTTTGGAGAGAATCGGTCTTCTCGAACGGCCGTATTACTTTCCTCGAGTTTCTTTCGGATACTTGTTTGCTCCTCTTCATTTGCTCCGGTATCCACACTATTGTCGGCATAAACCGTTACCCGTGATTTGTCGAGTACCGAGATGATATCATTTTGAGAATCGGTGAGCCCTTGAGGATTGATATAGGCAGAAAGAAGGGTAGAGTAGGAATTCCAGTTCGTGGTGGCAAGAAGTATGACAAATACGATTGCGGAAATACTCAAATAATAGAAGGCAAACTGAATTTTTGGAACGCTCGCACGACGGAAACGGGTCAAGAGAGATTCTCGAAAAATATTTTTCGTTTCATTGTTTGTAGAAACTTCCATAGCAGGGCACTCGATTTGATTGAGAGAATCACTTATGGCGAGTACGTTATTATCCGTAATCATCTCTTCTCTTTCAAGAAGAGCGAGGATATCAAGGGTATTTTGGGATGTTTGCTCTGAATGCATGATATGTGTTTTTGTATGAAGTATTGATATATTGATGACAGAGATATAGTACCCTATTTTTCAATGGGAGTCAAAAAAGCGAATTGACAAACGGGGATATGCTATTCCACTGTAAATCTTACCATCGTATCTTGCTTCTGTGCCACTTGTATTCGTTTAGTATTTTTGAGGAGTCCAAAGGTAAGGGTATTGAGAATCGCATATATTTCATAGACGAGAGGTATTCGGATAAACACGTTTGATTCGAGAGAAGCGATTCCGTAAAACATCGGAAAGAGGAGGAAGAGTTCGAAAGGAGAGGTAAAAGAGAAAAGAAGCCCAATAATGATGAAAAGAAGAGTAATGACGAGGCCTTGTCCTATGGCAAGAACATATCGTGTTGCCCGACTCGTAAAGAGCTTCGGAAGAAACACGAGATTACAAAAGGGGATAAAAATCCAGAAGGCTTGAAATGGGAGTGTTTCATCTGTGAAGTACTCCTGAAGGGAGATTTGAAGGTTTCTATCTTTTTCCTGCATATTTTTTATATGATACGCAAAAGAGACAGAATCCCTCTTCCCGAATATCATCCTGCCGATATCCATAAGATACGGAGGAACGGAACGGATAATCTCATAGATCGAGTCCATTCCCGGTATGCGTTCAAAAAAGCGAGGAATCGTGTAACTATCGGTTGTAAAGAATCGTGCCGCAAGGAAAACAATTATGAGTATTCCCAAAAAAAGCAAAATCATGGAAAGCGAATCAAAGCCCCCGTTTGTGAATGAGACGAGATAGAAAAATCAAAAAATTGAAGATGCTCTCGCTCCGGTGGTTGTAACAATATTCGGGAATCTTTTTGTTGCAATCATCCCGACAAAGGGGATATACGAAAGAAGGAGAAGGATTCTCTGTGCCTCGGATGCTCCAGGGAACTGGAAAGTGCATCCCTGCATCGAAAACAAGCCGATACCATCTTTTGCATTCTCTGTATATTCACCCTTTTGTCCCGCATACACCCCCCGGATAATAAAAAGCGTCAATATGACAAAGAAGGCGATCTGAATACCATGGTCTATGGTAATCTGAATAACCGGAATCGAATAAGAAAAGAAACTACTGAGGAAATGCGTATAGAAAAAATAAGTAACAAAGAAAATGGCATGACCTTTGGTAGCAATTTTTGCGTGCTGTTTGATGAAAGGGTCGGCGAAATTGGGATTATTTTTTGCGAGTAGAAAAAGCCATCCGAGGAAGAAATAGGAGATAGAGGCATTGTTTCGTACTTTTTGAGAGAGCATAGCAGATAGGGGATTAAATTATGCTGTTTATATCTTCGTGAGTATATTCTATTTCTCTTTCATATGAAGTCAGTGCTATATGGGATTTCAATAAGATCATATGTGCATCGAAATGGAATATACTCATTTCGATTAATAGGAAGAAATATCGGTGTTTTATTCTTATTCCCACACATCGTATCATATACTTCTTGTTTTTACAAAAAAATCCCACCCATTCTCGAAAAAATGGGTGGGATTTGAAAAGTAAAGAGAATTACGCTCGTGCTTTTTCGTTGATATCGCGGTACACTTGGCGAATAATCGCCTTTTCTCGAATCTTTCGTGAAGAAAGAGCTCGTACGGCATAGCGTCCATTTCGGAGCTTATTTGCTACACGAGTCTGGAAGAACATCTTCTTATATCGAAGGATGAGCTTCTCATTTGATTCGTTATCGTTCTTGATAGTGTATACAATCATGATGGATCTCCTGTATAAATAATAAAGTGCGCCCATTGTATGGAAAAGAGGGAATTTGTCAAAACAATCGAAGTTTTTATGCGAAATAATCAAAATCCGTGCAATTTCTCAAAAGAAACTTGCATATTTATAGAAAGTGTGTATAACAAATTCAGTTCTTTAACAGAAAATATCTAAATTCACATTTTATACAGGAGATCCATCATGCTAAAACGCATAATAGAAAATATATCGCTCCAACATTTCGGTGGAATCGGGAATGACGATCAGAGTCTCACAGGCTCGTGTCATAATCTCATCGTCGAATACATGGATGGTACAGAAACGAGTATCATCGTCGACATGGGAGCATTTCAGGGATTGGGACAGGATCTGAACCCATCTCTTCCGTTCGATGCCGATAAAATTCATGCGGTTATCATAACCCATGGACATATCGACCATTGCGGGCGTCTTCCGATGTTGTTCAACCAAAAGAAACCATTTCACGGAGATGTCTATGCGTCGGAACTGACTAAAAAAGTGGCTCATACCGCTCTGCTCGATAGTGCAAAGATATTTGCTACCGAGTACGAGAAGGAAAAGCGCAAGTATGACAAATTCATCGAAGAGTGCAAAGAAGCGCGTCGCACGGTAGCGAATTATGAGGCTACTGGCGTTAAGCGTGATGCCGGCGGAAATCGTAATGAAAATCACGATGCTCGTCCGAGCAAAGAAGCCTATGATGTTGCCAAGAAACTTTTACGTGAACAGGGGATTACAAGGGAACAGGATATCTATACCAAGATTCAAAAACCTCTGCTCCCGATCTTCACGTCAGACGATGTCGAGACTGCTGTTCAAGGGACAATAGAAGTGGAATTTTCTGAAGAGAAAAAGCTTCACTGGCAGGAAATCTGTCCGGAAGTGTCGTTTTCTCTCTGGAATGCCGGGCATGTTGCCGGTTCTGCTTCCGTTCTCTTTCGTATCGCAGCGGGAAAAGCCAAGATGAAGTACTATTTCTTCTCCGGTGATCTCGGTCCGGCTCGTACGCCCATCCATCCATTTGGTCTCGCGGAAGTTCCAAATCTTCCGATCGATATGGTGGTTATGGAGACGACGTACGGCGACAAGGTTCGTACAGAGTTTGACGTCGGATATCGTGAATTCGAGGAAAGTGTTATCAAAGCCTCAACGACACGAGACCGTCTCATTATCCCTTCCTTCGCACTTGATCGGGCACAGATGATTCTGTTTTTGCTCGTCAAGATGCGGAAAGAAGGGAAGTTCCAAGGAAAAATTTTCTTGGATTCCCCACTCGCAACCGTGTACACCGATTTGTATCAGCAGCATGGTGTATTGGGAAGTGGGATGGACGAACTGAAGTCGATGGCAAAGACTTTTTCACTCATCGATGCAACCACACGGGAAGGAGTTCTCGCCGAGGAAGATTTTAAAATCATCGTAACGTCATCGGGTATGGCAACGGGGGGGCCGATTATGACCCATCTTTTGAAGTACCTGGCGGATATCCGTACGACGTTCTTCTTTATGGGGTACATGGCCGAAGGAACACTCGGTCGTGATCTGACGGATGAGATCAAACCGAAAAAACTGGTGCGACTTCCAGATGTTGAGTACCCTATCGAAGTTTTGGCTCGGGTGAAGCGTTTTAATTTCCTCTCGGGTCATATGGATCAGAAAGATCTCTGGGAATGGTACAAGAAATTGCACCTTCGTCCCGGAGCTCGCGTTGTTCTGGTTCATGGGGAACGTGATTCGTCGACCCTGGCATTTAAGCATTTCCTCGGTCGTCGGAAAATTGACTATGTTGCACACAAGGGAATAACTATTCCCGAAGTGGATAAAATCCTCGTACCGGATGTGAACCAAATATATTCTGTTTTCTAACCATGTATTTTCCTGAAAGGAGGAAAATAAATCCCCGCTCACGTATTCGTGTGGCGGGGATTTTACTTATGTTTTTTTATCCGTGACTTGCAAGAAGCTGTTCTACTCGACTGCAAAAATTTTCTTTTTGCCTCTCTGTTCCTTTGGAGAGAAGAGGATAGACGCAGATGCGGAAAAGCATCGACTGGTCATGTGCAGAAAGACTATTATATGCGGTAAGAAAAAGATTTGCATTTATCGGAAGCCTCTCTCTGGCAAGGTCGATCATAGTATTGATGAATCTATTTCCCTTGTGGGAGTATTCTTCGATATTGATACCATCTTCTTTTAAAAGACGGGTAAGATCGAAAAAATACAATTCAGCCTTGGTATAAAGGCTCGGATTTTCTATTTCTGGGAATGGATGGAGCATAAAAAAACGAGGGGGGTAAATATTATTTCGTCCAGCTGATGGCGTTTACGGGACAAGCGGAGATGCTGTCGTCCACGTCTTTTCCTTCGTAGTCGCTCAGGTCGATAACGATGGAATATCCGTCATCATTGAGCTCAAATACTTCCCCAGATATCGCCACACAGGCACCGCAACCGATGCAGGCACTGGAGACGACGGGTTTTCTTTTGAGAGCAGCGGCAATACCCGCTATTTTTGCTTTGTCGATTTGAGGCATAGGTTCCGATAAAAGGGAATAAAATTTTTGCTTGCGTATTGTATGGAATTTCATACAATTCGCAAGAAAAAAGAAAATATAAAATAATCTCAATCTTCGCGTTCAAAGATTCCACTCCTCGCTCTCCGTACAGGTCGTACGGTTCGCTCCGGTACTCGCTTTTCTCGCGTACCTTGCAAGATATTATCGTTCTTTCGAATTTTCAGAAAAAGCTTTCTCTCAGAGATACATCTCTATCCCCTAATCCCTCCGTCATGTTCAATCGCATCTTCCGCATATTCCTCATCCTCCTTCCGTGGAGCGTGCTTGGAACCGTATTTTTCGGGAGCAAGCTCGGGCTTCCCGGAGTGAGTTTCTTCAAGGAGATTTTTCTCATCCTTCTTATCAGTTTCCTCGCGTGGGATTATTTCAAGAAAAAAACATTCCCGAAACTCGATGTCCTCGATTATCTGATCGCCTCGTATATCGGATACCTCGTGATCATCACGCTCGTGAACGGACTCGGACTTGCGTCGCTCGTGTACGGGGGACGGTACGATTTCGAATTTCTCATCGCGTTTCTCGTTGCGAAGCACGGAAGCCCCCTCCTTACAGGAACGGTTTCGCAGTACCTCCGTATATTCCTCCTTTCGGCGAGCCTCGCTCTGTTTGCGGGATTGCTCGTACGATTCATCTTCCATGAAACCATCCTCATTCATTTCGGATTCTCCGGGAATCTCAGTAATTGGAGTTTCGGTGGAACGCCGCCCATCTATCACGGAATCGACGGAGCACGGGTCAAGCGTTTTCAGGGGATCTTCGACGGGCCGAACCCTGCGGCGTATTTCATTCTCGTCTACGCGGGACTCCTTTTCCACTATTTCCGAACCAAGAAAGAGTACCACTTCCTCCTCGGACTCTGGACGATCGTCCTCCTCGGACTCGTGTTCCTCACCTATTCGCGCAGTGCTCTTATCGGAATCGTCGTCGGATGTATAGCTCTTGTTATATTTTCCCTCCGAACCATCTGGCGGAAATACAAGAAAGAAAGCGTTACAGTACTCCTCTTTCTCGCCATCCTTTCCTGACTGTTTTATCTCCGGTATGAGGGAACCATCAATCGGATCATCCTCCGTCCCGGATCTTCGCAAGGGCATTTTGACCGTGCGATGACCGGGCTCCAAAGATTCGCCGAACACCCCATGGGACAATGACTCGGAACAGCCGGCCCCGCCTATCGCTATGTTGTGAAACTCGCTGATACTCCCATCTACGGCGGGGACATAAAAACCTCCGAGGACTATTACATTCCCGAGAGTTGGTATATCCAGCAACTCGTCGAATGAGGAATCATCGGATTCCTCCTCTTCTGCGCCATTATGGGTACCATCGCCTGGATGCTCTTCCCGCTCTCGCCCACTTTCTTCGCCTCGTTCGTGGCGGTTCTGACCATGAACCTGTTCCTGCATAGTTTCGAGTCGGTATATATATCGCTCATACTGTTCCTGATGCTCGGGTTGTTTGTGGGTAAGAGGAAGGGGAGATAAAAGAAAAATTTGATTATAAAAACAAATCATTGCTTTTTCTCAAAAATCACTACAATTCGATCAACTTCTAAAAATCACTTATGACTACTGAGACTATACAATCTCTCGCGTACCGTTTTTGACTTACCTGTCTCGTGGTTAAGTCTTGGATTGAGTCCAAATCTCTCAAGGATGAAACCTCTGCCATCAAATTTTTTGATGAGAACCTTCCTTATATTAAGGCAACACCTTTTGTAAAATGGGTGGGAGGGAAAAGACAGCTCATTAAACAACTCGAACTTCTTTTTCCAAAGAAATATAACAATTATTTTGAGCCATTCGTCGGATGATGAGCGGTTTTTTTCAATGTTCAAAAAGAAAAATCGTTTTTGTCGGATATCAATGAAGAACTGATAAATACATATCAAGTAGTTAAGACTCACCCAGAAGAACTGATACAATTTCTCAAAACTCTTGAATTTACCAAAGAACGCTATACCGAGATTCGTGCTTGGGATAGGGAAGCAGGTGGTCTCAAAAAACACTCAAAAATTCAACGTGCGGGACGATTTATTTATCTTAATCGAACCTGTTTCAACGGACTTCATAGAGTGAATTCTCGAGGAGAGTTTAATGTTCCGATGGGGGCGTATAAAAATCCTGATTTTGTACAAGAAAAGAATATTTTGAATACTTCAAAACTCCTCAAACAAACGAAAGCAGAAATTAAACTTCAGAGCTTTGAAAAGGTATTGGAGAAGGCTCAAAGTGGGGATTTCGTGTACTTTGATCCACCATACGACACACTCACAGAAACCGCAAACTTTACCAGTTACAACAAGAGTGAATTTGGTCGCGATATGCAAGTAAAACTCGCGGAAGTTTTCCGTGAGCTCGATGCTCGCGGATGTAAAGTTATGCTCTCGAATCACAATACTCCATTTATTCGAGAATTATATCAAGGATTGAGAATAGAAAAATTGTCTTTTGAAGTTGTTCATGCTCGTCGGAATGTGAATAGTAATGCAGGTGGAAGAGGCGAAGTGGAGGAAATCGTAGTTATTAATTACTAATTTTTAAATTATATGTCTATTAGAATTCCTTTGTTAAAAATTATTCAAAATAGTATTCCCTTATATTGATTTATTTTAAAGGCAAATTATGTATATGAACATTTTGATGTGTCAAGAAGGATAGAAGATAAAGAGGAAGGGTATCAACGTTCTTTTTCTAAAAAAAAGATTAATGATATAAAAAAATATCTGAATGAAAATAATGGAATTATACCAAATTCAGTATTAGTAACACTCGAGAAAGATAAATTTGTTATTCATGATGACAATACAATAGAATTTCAGGATGATCCCAGTATTGGTTTAATCATAGATTGACAACATAGAGTAAAGTGAGCTTATGAGGCATGAAATAATATTGACTTATTTATAATTGGAGTGGAATGATTAACGATCCCCGATCAGGCCAAGCTTTTTATTAAAATAAATTCTACTCAAAAGGGGGTTCCAGTCTCATTATATTTGGACTTATTGAATCTAACCGAATGAGAAATAGAGGATTTTGATGACGAAGATGTACCTGCCGAAAGAAGATCTATTGAAATTGCTACTAGATTAAATGAGGAGGCGGACAGTCCATTAGTTTGAAAAATCAGGATGACATGAGATGTATGAGTATGAATATCGTTGAGTGAATTGGTTACCAAAACTAGGGAATATGTTAATCCGAAGGGTTGAGTTTTTCAAGAATTTTGATTTGAAGAACAATATAATATATTTAAAATTTTTTTCAAGGTCGTTAGCGTTGTTTTTAGCGATGAATGGGACAATCCAGACTCGTTAATATTAAAAACTGTTGGCTTTTGAGGTCTTTTGAAAGCATTGAGAGAAATATTTGCGATAACAATTAGAAATAATGCTGAATTTTCAGAAGAATCTCTATCTAAAGTACTGAGTCTTATTAGTGATTTTAAATTTAATAAAGAAACTCTACCATGATGAGGAATTACGGCTCAAGATAATGCATGAAGTATAATTGTTACAACCATTAAGAAAAGACTGACTGACAATTATATTCCGAGAGTTAAAATATGATAAATAACTATAAAAAGTTTTTCAAATGAAAATCAGGAACTAGTTCGGCTTGATTAAAAGATTATCTTGAAGGGCTACATAAACATGGATCTGCTTACAGCGCCTGATTTATCGAAAACAGTCTTTGAGAATATATTCTCAAAGATATATTGAAGTTATTTACTAAATCTTTATTGAATTGTTTGGCTGCAAATAGATTAATAAAGTCTGGTTATTTTACGTGGGCATATACCACGGCTTATTATTCATCATTCTTCTCGGTTCAATGAATTAATCGATTTTATGGAATTGCATTTCATTTTATTCATTGAACAAATTGCAAGATAGTATATGATAAAAATAACGATTATTTTGAGGTAAAAAGTGCTACTTTACCAAAAGGCGGAATTCATAAGGCGGAATTTAAAGAATTTTACGATATGATTTCAGCAAACTTAATTGATTTAAATAATACCTTCCCTTCCTTTTCTAAAACAGTATTTATCAACAATAATCCATCAGGAATGGATAGTACGTTAAGAAATGAATGGAATTATTCCTTGGATGATAAATATTTCTTTGAACTTGGAGTAGATAATGATACTATCACAATAGAATCATCTGTCTTTAAAAATAGTCACAATAATCAGATATTGCCATTTTTTAAAAAATTGATTAATTCTTTAAAAAAAATTCCGATCAGCAATAGCTCGCCATTTACTGATGTAATTGACTGTTATGAATTATCTATCGAAAGACTCGCCTTTCTTTATGAGTTATTGCTTTTGCTTCAAAAATCAAATCCCTTATTTGATATTGCTTTTAAAAAATATTTGAATAATCTCGAGAATAAAATAAATAAGTGATCCTTTAGTTCAGATAAAGATATAAATATTAATTTTTTTTAACCTATTTTCATATATGAACTTTGAACTACTTAAAAATACTTTTCAGGATAGTATAAAATCATTTTCTTATTATGTAGACTGGCAGAAGGTTCAAAAAAATCTTTCTGGAATTGAGAAGCAATTAAATATATTAAATTATCTTTTATGAAAAAAAGATAATTTTCGGGACGAATTTATGAATCTTATTTCTGAATATCCTTCAGTAATAGAAGCTCTCCCTATACTTTTGGCAACGAGAGAGAACAAAATATCAATCACCTCAGGTAATTTGTTAAGTAATACGTACACTTTCACTCCGTTTTTACTTACCACTTGATTAAAAGAAGAATATTATACTTTTGTCGTAAAAACTTGATTAATTGAAATTTTTACAGAAGATAGGATTAAGAATCTAGTTGATTATGTTTTTTGAATAGAAGTTGGTCTCGATAGTAATGCACGAAAAAATAGGAGCTGAACTAATATGGAGTTATTGGTAAAAAAATACTTGGAAGATATAACTGTATTAAGTAGCTGAAGATACGTATATAAAGAACAGGCAACACCTTCCTGGATTCAAGAGAATTGGAACGTACATATCAATGTTAATAAATCAGAAAGAAGATTTGATTTTGCTATTTTTGATAATGATAAAAAATGATTATTTTTAGTAGAGACAAATTTTTATTGATGAGGTGGTAGTAAACTTAAGGCCGTCGCCTGAGAGTTTTCGTGATTATATATAGATTTAAAAAATCAATGAATAAAATTAATTTGGGTCACTGATGGTGCTGGTTGGCAGACTGCTATTCGTCCTCTAGAAGAAGCTTATAATGTAACCGATGGAAATATCTATAATTTATCCATGTTGAAAGATTGAATCTTAAATGAACTAATTAAATAAAAAGTAAACTAATTTAGTTGACTTATTTTAAAAATGAATACAATAACTTATGTTAGAGAAAGAAATAAAAGATTTTTTGGAGAAAAATAATCTGAAGCAATCAGATATTTATCTGAAGCTTGGATTATCAAAGCAGAACTTCTACAAAGCTATTCGGACGAAGAACTTTGATAATCCAAGCCTTCAAAAAATCCTCGACTTTCTCTGACTGGAAATTTGTATTTCATTACAAGAGAAACATGGAACACTTCAAAAAACTATATTGTCTCCCCGGACATAGGATGCGAGAAAATACGAATATGGATCATTTCGTATTTTGTGGGAATAATTGGGATTATTATTTTTGTAAAAAAAATAGAGATTCTGAGCTGGAATGTCTTGAAAACGTAGTACTCACCACAGAGTATGATGAAAGAAGATTTATAGATTTAGATTACGATAATCGAGAACTATTTCTTCAGTATGCTCCAGAAAACCGCTTTTTTTCAAGATTGTATTACATTTCCGAATCTGATTATAATGAATTTGTTAAGGATACTTGAAAAAAGATTAACCCTGAACATATAATTATGATAGGTTGAGAAGGTGGATACTATTTATCCGATTTAGTATCCACAAATGCAGATAAGTGTGATATGTTTGAGAATGTAAAATTGGTTTCTCTTGCCAAACAGCCCTCTGAATATATAGACTATGATCATTTTAATTCCTGAAATTTCATAATCTATGCCTAAAAAAATCAAGAAACTTCAACCGGAAGAATTCGACCAGGAGTGCACGACGGTTTGGTCTTTTCCACGACGTGGAAACTGGGCTACACACAATAGTAAGTATCGCGGAAATTGGTCGCCGGATGTGGTGCGAAATTTGATTGTTCGTTATTCCAAAGAGGGTGATACTCTTCTTGATCCCATGATTGGTGGAGGAACGACCGCGATTGAATGTAAACTCCTGAATCGGAATCTTATTGCTTTTGATGTGAATCCCGCTTCTATCGAACTCTCAGAGAGTATGCTTGATTTCGAGTATGATTCATCTGCAAAAATTCGTATCGTCCAAGGTGATGCGAGAGAACTTATGAAAAAAGTGGGTGATGAAAGTGTGGATTTTATCCTCCATCATCCGCCGTACGCGGATATTATCAAGTACAGTGAGTGAAAAATTCCTGAGGACCTATCGAATATTCACGATATCGATGAGTTTGCCGATGAGATGGAGAAGATAGCACGAGAATGTTTTCGTGTGCTTAAAAAGTGACAGTATTGTGCGATTCTCATCGGGGATACCCGTCGAGAAAAGATGTATCAACCGATGGCATTCAAGGTTATGGAACGATTCCTCCGAGTCGGTTTCGCTCTCAAGGAAGACATCGTGAAAGTGCAACATAATTGCAAGGCAACAGGGTATTGGAAAACAAGTTCACAAAAGTACAATTTCCTCCTCATTATGCACGAACACTTGTTTATTTTCAAAAAACCATAAAAATCATTTGCAAAAAAGTACATAGTTAACTATGTACTATGTACTTTTTTAACAG
>DNKW01000002.1:0-317 GCA_003488655.1 Candidatus Altimarinota bacterium
TATGCATGTTGCATAAATAATTTGAATGGAAGATGAATCGACTATACCATTGACCATTTTGTTTCAATGGAGAATCTTCCTCTTCTTTATCTCCTCTGTCATGCGTATCAGGGACATTTTGGAAACGGATGTATCATAGATGAGGAGCAGCTCCAAATAGAGTTGGATTATATTGAATGAATATTTATAGATTCGAGACATATCTCCTTTTCTTTACTTCAAGAAATAATTTTCTCTGCAATAGAACGGAAAAATCCTCTGTATTGTCATTTTCCATCCGATAAACGCATCAAGAAGTTCTATGATGATATCGTTTT
>DNKW01000002.1:459-2716 GCA_003488655.1 Candidatus Altimarinota bacterium
ATTTGCAAAAGAAGTGTTTTTATGATACTATCATTCTATTAATAGTATCACTTATATTCTTTACTTTTTATCTTTTATATTATGGGAACAGAACATTTGGAATGAGGTGTTGAAGGGATGGGACCTCAAATGAAGGGTATTATAAACAATATAAGGAAAGGTTCACAACTCTCGGAAAATTTTGGATATATTACTGATGAAGGTGGAAAAAATCACTTTTTTAATCCTTTCAGTCTTATTTCTTTTAACCCTAATATTAAAAGCACTGAACAAATTCCTGCTTTAATGGAAGAATTTTCAAATCTTTCAGAAAAATCAAAAGTGATATTTAATCCAACTGATAAAAGGGGTACTTTTGCAATGAATCTTGCACTTGATACTTCGGGAGAAGCTGAAACTCTTATCCCAAAAACAGAAAGTTCTATTGCGGGAATACTTGATTCTGCTGATTCCAAAGAAGTTATCGCAGATTCTCCCGAATGCTCTTTGGAAGACGAAGCTTTTCGTATCGATTCAACGGGGTGGAATGAAGTGGCAGTGGAGGATTCCAAAGGAAATTCACTGACGATAAAAACAAATCTTAACGGAGTTTGCGAACTCCCGAATGGAGTACAGCTCTTTACTCCCAATGCTATGGCTCGCGAACTCATACTTGCGGGAAGAGTGCAGGACATAATGACGGGAGACCAGGCACAATGGCTTCTGAAAAATTCGCCGAACAATATCCCGGAAGGGTGTGAATTTGCCGGATTCATCAATTCGAAAGACGGAAAACTTCATTTCAACGGAGAAACCGCGTGCTACTGGATAGGAGAATCGGACAAAAAAGGAAATCCGAAAGCACTCTTCTGTATCGATATCAATAAAGTCGATGAAGAAATGCGACCGTATACGGATGAGATGATCATCAGCGATTACGATATGGAGTCGATGATGCAGGTTCGTCTGCTCAAAAATCAATATCTGCAATGATATATTAAATAAAGGATTCAATTTAATCAAAAAAGCCCAAAAAGTCCAATAAATTTACTTTCTGAATATAAAAAATCCCTCTCCAACTGGAGAGGGATTTTTAAATTGTAGCCTACTTCATCTTATTTCTCAAAAATGCAGGAACGTCGAGTTCGGATTGTGGAGTGTTTGGATTATTCATACCTCCTATGGTTCCTTGGCTGGATGGAGCGTTGTGCATAGGGGCCTGGTGTCCGAGCATCTTTTTTCCGAATTGGTGAGAAAGAGTTTTCGGTGCTTCCTGATATCGTTGATTGGTTTCTTCGTTGAATCCGGTAGCAACCACGGTAATCTTGATCTCCCCGGTGTAGTTCTCGTTGATGGTCGCTCCGAAGATGATATTCGCTTCTGGGTCACACGCCTCGGTGATGATACGAGCTGCTTCGTCCACTTCGAACATAGAGAGGTCGGTACCTCCTGTGATATTGAAGAGAAGTCCGCGAGCTCCCGCGATAGAGAGTTCGAGAAGAGGGGAGTCCACCGCCGCTCGTGCAGCCTCAACCGCTCGGTTTTCACCCGAACCGTATCCGATACCCATGAGGGCAGAACCGGCATTTTCCATAACACTTCGAACGTCCGCGAAATCGACGTTGATGAGCCCCGGAAGGGTGATGAGGTCGGAAACCCCCTGTACTCCTTGATTGAGAACTTCGTCTACGATATTGAACGCATCGAGGAGCGGAGTCTTTTTATCGATGATGGAGAGAATCTTGTCATTGGGGATAGTGATGAGTGTATCCACCTTTTCCTTGAGACGATCATATCCGTCGATCGCTTGGATAAAACGGCGTTGTCCTTCAAAACCGAACGGTTTCGTAACGACTCCGATAACGAGTGCTCCGAGTCCCTTCGCGATTTCTGCGATAATTGGTGCAGCTCCGGTACCAGTTCCTCCACCGAGTCCGCAAGTGACGAAAACCATATCGGCTCCCGCAAGTGCTTGCTTAATTTCTTCGCTGGATTCTTCTGCAGCCTTCTTTCCGATTTCAGGATTGGCTCCGGCTCCGAGTCCGCGAGTAGTCGCTCGTCCGATATTGATTCGAACTTGTGCTTTGGATGTGAAAAGAGCCTGTGCATCAGTATTGACTGCGATGAATTCCACGCCTTCAAGTCCAGACTGAATCATGCGATTAATCGCATTGGATCCAGCCCCTCCGATTCCAACTACTTTGATGTTGGCAATAGGAGAGATATATTCGGAAACATTGATTTCCTCAACACTATTTCGAGAAAAGTTACTTCCTCC
>DNKW01000057.1 GCA_003488655.1 Candidatus Altimarinota bacterium
AAGACAGTGAGGAGAAAGAGAAATTGAGTGTGATTCAAGAAATCAAAAAAAGACCTATGATAGGTCTTTTTTATTGATTATTTCTCGTACTCTATTATAGGAGAATCCTTTCAAACAGAGTTTCTGAACCACTTTCTGCCGTTCTTTTTGATGACGTATATCATACTTCTCTGAGAGCTTCGTAAGTTCCGCTTGAATGGTTTCTGTTTCATCTGGAGCGACATCATTGAGAAGTGTACGAATTTCATTTTTGAAATTTGGATATTTTTGAGAAAGTGTTCCTATAATATATGTTTTCGATTTATTTTTCTCGAGATAATCATTCATTTTCCGAGTTATTGCCTGCTCATACGAAGTCCAAGAAATGAAAGAATTATGGTAGGATTTGAGGGTGGCAGTGATAATATCTTCCCCAAATTTTTTCAGGCGAAGCTTTTGTTCTATGTAGGGGCGTGTTTTGCTTTGTTCCGTATACATTCGTACGAGACCATCCACCGTTCGTTCTTCAGAGATATATGCGGTCATTTCTTTCATAACAGAAGCGACAAGGTCTTCGTTATTCAGAGATTTTTTCATAAGCGCTTCCCGAAGCTTCCGAAACGAGGGGAAATACCGCATTGCGTACCATGCAGCATAGTTCAGGAGAGAATCTTTCGTGGTCAGAATTCGAGACATAATTATCGATCATTATAAAAATTTGACTATTCGGCATTTTCCATATAATAGGCGGGCTCATTATACATTTGCCAATGTAGCTCAGTGGTAGAGCACAGGATTCATACCCCTGCGGTCGGTAGTTCAATTCTACTCATTGGCACCAATTTTACAATAGAAAACTCAAAAAATAGAATTGAATCCGAATGGTCCCGAGAATTCGGGATGAGAAATGCCTAGAATGGCATTTCGAAAATAAGGAGAGCCGTCCCGCCGGCAGAGAGGCGGGCAATTCTACTCATTGGCACCAATTAAGCAATATAAAAAACTCTCTTTCTTTGCCGAAAGAGAGTTTTTTTAAGGTTTATTTAAGTTTTTGGCGTAGTATGTCCGTGTTAAGGAATCATTTTATTTTACCTTTTAAATATACTCTCTATGTCAGAAATACAGAAAATACAGAAAAACAATCGGGTGGGAGAAACCACTCTTGTTCGTATCAGTCTCGAGGAATTAAAAGACCTCGGAAAAAATCCATATGCCGCAAGAGGAGTAGCATATGAGATGCTTATGGAACATATCAAAGACGGAACGGCGAAGATATTGAATTCATAAGCCTGTCTATATGACGGTAATGCTCTCCAGAACATCAGCAATAATCTGATCCACTTTTATATCTTGTCCGATTGCTTCAAAAGTTCGTCCGATGCGATGACGGAGCACATCGTAAACGATAGATTTGATATCGTCGGGGGTTACATACGAACGCCCTTCAAGAACCGCCATAACTTTGGCGGTTTTTATGAGTGCAATGGAAGCACGCGGAGAGGCTCAAAAATCAATCAAGTCCCGTCCTTTCGTATACCCGAATTGTTCGGGATGGCGTGTCGCGAGAACAATATTTGCCACATACTCATAGATTTTCTCATCCACATGCACCTGTTCGGTGATAATCTTCTGAATGGCGATAATCTCACCACAGGAAAGCACCTGATTGACTTCTTGAAGTTCTCAGGAATTCATTCGTTTCATAATCTCAATCTCCTCGGATCGAGTCGGATAATCCACCTCCGTTTTCAATAAGAACCGGTCGAGTTGAGCCTCGGGAAGCGGGTAGGTTCCTTCCTGTTCGATAGGGTTCTGTGTCGCGAGAACGATAAAAGGAGAGGGGAGTGAGAATGTCTCGCCACCGATGGTCACTTGTCGTTCCTGCATCGCTTCAAGAAGGGCGGATTGCACCTTGGCCGGTGCGCGGTTAATCTCATCTGCGAGGAGGAAGTTCGTAAAAATCGCTCCTTTATTGGTATAGAACTTCGATTCCGCTTGATTGTACATCTGACCGCCGGTCAGATCCCCCGGCAAGAGATCGGGAGTGAATTGAATACGGGCAAAATCGAGTCCGAGAGTTCGGGAAATAGTTTCTACGGTGAGTGTCTTGGCAAGACCGGGAACTCATTCGAGGAGGATGTGTCCGCCCGAAAAAAGAGCGATAAGAATATTGCGGACAAGGACATCCTGGCCAACCACCCGTTTTCATACTTCACGGCGGATGTCAGAAATTCGAGAGATGATATCTTCGAGAGAAATTTGAGGTGACATATTGTAAAATATTTTTAGTAAAAATAGATGAGATAAGTATAAAGAAAAAACTCATTTTTCCAAACTAAAAATCCTACCTTTTGGTAGGATTTTGTTATCAAACTGGCGGAGAGAGGGGGATTCGAACCCCCGATGATGGAAAACCACCATACTGGATTTCGAGTCCAGCGCGTTCAACCACTCTGCCATCTCTCCAGAAACCAGAGAGGAGTATATGTGGAAAATATATTTTGCAAATGAAAAATAACTAAGAAAGAGACGTTTCCGCGTTTTTATCGGAAAGGGGAGTGTTTTGCGGAGTTTTTTCAGAGATGGG
>DNKW01000063.1 GCA_003488655.1 Candidatus Altimarinota bacterium
CTCCGAGTTCATACCGATTCTCTCGATCTCGTGAACAATACCGGCGATAAAGCATTGGCCGTAAAGGAGGCGGTGAATGAAACGCTTTTGAAAATGGCAGCGTAAAAATGCGGAAAAAACTTGCCAAAAATCCATTTCTCCCTATACTCCTCTCTGTAATACAGGCATCCGAGCGGTTATCACCCGCGAGCCGAGAGTAGAAATCCCGAGCAGTCGGGGGAGTAGACCTCTCCGGGAGTTCCCGTCACAGAACAAAATCAAGTACCCGCTTTCCGGTGGTACCTTTCGCCTCGGCGAACCGAAAGCATCCATATTTTGTAATGGGTGCTTTTTTATATGAAAAAATATTTCACGCTGAATAATATTATGCAGGTCGGATTGCTCGTGTTCACGACCGCCGGATTTCTCCTCATGTCCATGAAGCTTCCTCAGTATGGACTCATATTTAGTCTTATAGCTCAGATATTCTGGGTTTACGCCTCGTATAAGGCATGGAAAGAAGCCGGACAGATTGGAATCTTCATCAATACACTCATACTCATCGGAGTGTTTGGATATGGAGTTTTGAATTATTGGGTGTTGTAATTTTAGTTTTTTTCACTTTTTTCCTATGACCTTCCCACAAATCAACTCTCGCCAATCATTTCCTGCTCTCGAACAGGAAATCCTCGCCTACTGGAAAGCGAACAATACCTTTCAGAAATCGCTCGAAATCCGCGAGGGTGCTCCGGAGTTCAATTTCTATGACGGTCCTCCGTTTGCGACCGGGACTCCGCACTACGGTCATCTCTTGGCAGGAACCATCAAAGATGTCATACCGCGATACCAAACCATGCAAGGGAAGTTCGTGGAACGACGGTTCGGGTGGGATTGCCACGGGCTTCCGATCGAGAACATCGTCGAGAAAAAGATGGGAATTTCTGGGAAAAAAGACATCGAGGATAAGATCGGAGTATTCGCATTCAACGAAGAGTGTCGCGCGAATGTTTTCCAGTACACGGATGTCTGGAGGCAGACCGTCGAACGGATGGGTCGATGGGTCGATATGGACAACGATTACAAGACCATGGATACCGACTTCATGGAGTCTGTTTGGTGGGTGTTCAAGAGCATCTACGACAAGGGGTATGTATACGAATCGTACCGCGTGGTTCCGTACTGTCCGCGCTGTTCCACTCCGCTCTCCAATTTCGAGGTGAATCAGGGGTATGAGGATAAGCAGGATAAAGCGGTAACGGTGAAGTTCAAAGTGAAAGGAAATGAGAGTAAATATATCCTCGCCTGGACGACTACTCCCTGGACGCTTCCCGCGAATCTCGGACTCGCAGTCGGGAAAGATCTCATATACGCTGAGATTCTCGACAAATCGACGAGCGAAACCTATGTCCTCGCAAAAGACCGAATCGCGACCTATTACAAAAACCCGGAGGATTATACGCTCGTTCGCGAATATCCCGGATCGTGTCTCGTGGGAATAGAATATGAACCGATGTTCGATGATGCGATAACTCTTGCGGAAGCAGGAACTCTTTCCGATGATATGGAACTCGGAGAGAATGCGTACAAAGTCGTGCCCGGACACCATATCACGACCGATTCCGGTACGGGAGTGGTGCATATTGCTCCCGCCTACGGAGTGGATGATGCGGAGATCGGACAGAAAGAAAAACTCGGATTCATCTCCCATATCGATGCCATCGGGCACACGACCGGACTCCTCTCCGATAACGACGTGTATGTTTTCGACTTCAATCAGATTGTTATCGATCGACTGAAAGCGGAGAAAAAGCTCATTCATATCGGAACCATCGACCACCCCTATCCGCACTGTTACCGTTGCCATACACCGCTTATTTATCGGGCGATTTCCGCTTGGTATGTGAATGTCGAATCCCTCAAAGACCGAATGATTGCCAATAATCAGAAAGTGAACTGGACGCCCGATAATATCAAGGACGGACGATTCGGGAAATGGCTTGAAAATGCTCGCGATTGGAATATTAGCCGAAACCGCTACTGGGGTTCGGCGATCCCGGTTTGGAAGAGCGAGGATGGGGATATTATCGTCATCGGTTCTGTGAAAGAGCTCTACGAAGCGAACCGAGAATTCTCTCAGATTTATGAAGAAAATAGCACATATTTCTACGCCGATTCCAAAAAACCGGTCGACCTCCATAAGCATTTCGTGGACAATATCAAGCTTTTCAAAGACGGGAAAGTCTACACCCGAATCCCGGAAGTTCTCGACTGTTGGTTCGAATCTGGTTCCATGCCGTATGCGAGCAAGCACTATCCGTTCGAAGGAACTGCTGATTTCAAATTCCCGGCGGACTTCATCGCTGAGGGTCTGGATCAGACCCGCGGGTGGTTCTATACGCTCCTCATCCTTGGGACGGCGCTCTTCGATAATACGCCGTTTCTCAATGTCATCGTCAACGGACTCATCCTCGCGGAAGACGGGAAAAAGATGAGCAAATCTCTCAAGAATTACCCGGATCCCATGGAGCTCATAGATAAACACGGAGCGGATGCACTTCGATTCTATATGCTCTCATCTCCGGTTGTAAAAGCCGACGATCTCCGATTCTCGGAAGCAGGAGTGGAGGAAGTGGTGAAGAAAGTATTGCTCCCGCTTTGGAATACCTACAGTTTTTTCACGACCTATGCGAATATTGATAGTTGGACACCTTCTGGAGCCCAGATTACCTTGATTCGTCATGGACAAACCGATGCAAATCTCGGGAAACGAATATCGGATGCAGGGGAGACTTCTCCTTTGAATGAAACAGGACGAAAACAGGTTCAAGATGCTGGAAAGAAGATGAAACAAGAAGGGAAAGGGTTTGATATTATTTTGGTTTCACCAGCGAACAGAACACAGGAAACGGCACAAATAGTCGCACAGGAACTCGGATATACCGGGGATATTATCACTGTACCAGAACTCATCGAGCGGGATGCGGGAGAATGTTCCGGAAAAACCCATGCGGAAATAGAAGCTTGGTATAAGGAAAAAACCGGAAAAGAAATGGATGGACCTCATCATTATCAAGTAGCAAGTGAATATGGAGGAGGGGAGAGTAAAGAAATTCATCAGGTACGTGTCAGAAAGGCCATCGATGATATTGTCGCAAAATATCCGGGGAAACGAGTATTGATTGTGGCTCACGGAGGAACATTCCGAGCGTTCAATATTCATTTTTTCAATCTCTCTATAGAAGAAGGGTTCGGAACTCAGAGTCGAATAGGAAATGCCGAATATTATGATTTTCTCGCAATTCCTCTCAGTAATCGTCTCGATACATGGATTATATCCCGGCTCAATCGTCTCACAGCGACGGTTGCTGGAGGAGTCGAAGCATACGATCTCCAAATCCCGACTCGTGCCATCACGGAGTTTATGGATGATCTTACGAACTGGTATATCCGCCGTTCCCGACGTCGATTCTGGAAGTCGGAGAACGATTGAGATAAGATAGAAGCATATGAGACACTCTATCACGTCCTCACGACGCTCACCAAGGTCATGGCACCAATCACGCCGATGATCTCGGAAGCCGTATACCGCGGACTCACCGGTCACGAATCCGTGCATCTTGAACGATTCCCAGAATTTACCCGAGCCCATATGTTCGACTCTCTTGAAGCCGATATGAAAAAAGCACGAGATATCATCGCTCTCGGGCTCGCACTCCGCGGACAGAAGAAGATTCGTGTTCGTCAGCCGCTTTCTTCGATCACCATCGGAGAACCGCTCGATGCGTACTTCCAGGAAATCATCCGAGAAGAACTCAATGTGAAGGAAGTGAAAATCGAAGACATGTCCCATGTGGCACGCACCATCTGTAAACCGAACGCCAAACTCATAGGTCCACGATTCGGAAAAGCCGTACAGGATGTGATTGTTCAAGCGAAATCCGGAAACTTCCAAGAACTCGCGGATGGAAGAATCCAAGTCGGAGAATATACGCTTGAAGCAGGGGAATACGAAATCGCCTACGAACCGCTCGAAGGGGTCTCGCTCGACGTCATGAGCGGAACCGGAATGGTTATCGCGATGGATACCACTATCACCGAAGAGCTCGAGCTCGAAGGATATGCCCGCGACCTTGTGCGAGTCATCCAAGACCTCCGGAAAGAAGCCGGGTACGAAGTCTCTGACCGGGTACGAGTTGCTCTCCACGGAGAGAAGATGGAGAAAATCCTCTCGCTCTTCTCGGACTACATCACTTCGGAAACACTTTCTGTCATCGACGAGAGTCTCACGGAAGGGGATATCTCCCGGGAAATGGATGTGGAAGGAATTGTGGTGAAGGTGGTAGTGAAGAGATAATGAAAAAAACCCAACAGGTTCCTGTTGGGTTTTTTATTTACTTAGTTCAATTTAACTATTTCTAAAGTCGTCCCTGGATGGATGGGATAGTCAGTAACATTTACGGTAATAACATCTCAAACGTTGAAATAATAGGAAGTAGTAAAAGAATGGAAAAAATATTGTTGTGTTCAGGGTCATCAGAATCACAGCATAAATCCTATACTTACTCAATTTTTATTCAAACTTACATCTCATCTACAACCATCACACATATTATATTGTAATACCTTAGTATTCACCTGATAGTATCCAGAAACGAGGATATTTATCCCCGTCCCACTTGCATTTTTTTGAATATAAGAAGGATTGGTATTAACAGGTTCATTGTTCCATATAACATCCGTGTTTGCAAGTTGATAGCCCGAAGTACTATATCTTGCCAATATAGGGGTACTATTTATATTTCCATTCACATCCAATTTTGCCCCAGGATTCGTTGTCCCAATCCCGACATTACCTGAGGAAGTTATTGCCATTTTTGACGAGCATGAAATTGTATCATCCAAACACGACCAAAAATTAAATAGCCCATTGGAGCTAGAAATTGCATATTGCTTCGCATTGGCTCATCCACCAGAATTTACAAGATGAAGTATCGCATTACTGTCGTCTTCAATTATCATTCGTGCTCCACCAACTCATGATCCACTTATTTTCAGTGCTTTACTAGTGGATGCAGACCAGTCGGTGCCATTTATAATAGTGGGCGTTATTGTTCCAATCCCCACATTCCCTCCAGAGAAAGAAAGATTCGATAGTCTCGTATCGAGATCCAATACTCCATCGATAATCCTATTCCACGAAGTCGCTGTAAGCCCTGAACCACTTCCGACTTTATCCGCAGTCGAGAGTCCACCGGAAAGTGCTGCATATCACACGGACAGGATGAGAACTGTCATGAAAAAGGTAATTCCTGAGTAAAAAGAGTTCTTTATAACGGAAGGGGTTTTGGACATACAAAAATAATGATGAAATATGATATACTTACTATAATTGCTTTTTATTTTTAAAAATCAAATAATAAATCGAGTGCTCGAGGATTATTT
>DNKW01000027.1:0-7121 GCA_003488655.1 Candidatus Altimarinota bacterium
CGAACATAGAGGAAGTACGGACACACGGGAACTTGCTTCAAGAGTTCCGGATAGAGCGGGTCATGGATGGTGATAATCTTCACTTCTAAGTTTTTCACAAGATTGGAAATCTTTTCTGTGTCGAGTTTCTGTTTTTCCGCAAGCATTTTTTCGATTCTCTCCTCCTGAAACCCGAGTTTTTTAAGAACCCCGTAATCGAGCTTGTTGTAAAAATCTTCATAATTCTCCTCCTTTTCAAAGATACGAGAAAGCGCCCTCTGAGTAAACCCGATGGAGTGGAGATAGATGAGAGGAAGGAGACGGTTCATATCGCGAGAAATTATGGTTTATATAATTCCTATAAATGATATACGAAAGTTTCTTTTCTCCAAATCTTTGACAAAAAATATGATTTCGTGTAAAATTGAAGGAGTAATTTTATTTTCTTCTCTCATTTTTATATGAAGAATAAATCTTATTTTGATCAACTGGAGATTGCTCAACAAGCGATCGAAACCACTCGCATCGCTTTGGTATCAGAGGTTGAAGAAGAGGCGAATATTATAAATAATACTATGAAAGCAAGAGCAAGTACTACTCTTGAGTCATCCGAGACAATGTCTCCAAAAAAAGTCCGCAATCTCGAAGAACCACCAAAAGAGAGTGGTATCGCGATTGTTATCGAGACTCGTAAGCTTTCCGATACAGTACCGGAATGTGCAGAAAGAAACGGAATCTGGTTCTATAATCGTCCGGCAGTCGATCGATTGATAGAAATGCGAGTACTGTGTATCCCGACCGAAAAACAGCTTCTTACTTATATTAGTACTCTTCCTGGAAGTGTTATAACAAAAGCACGAGTGATGAGCGGGAAAGATGAACTGTTTCCAGGTTTTCTTAATGCTGACTTTGGTGTTCTCTGTGAGCGTGGCGAAGGTGTTGTTTGGTGGGTTGCTTCTGGTTATTGCGTGTACTTGAATTATGGTGGTCGGATTGTCCGTTCGGGCTCGACAGACTTCCCGAGGAATGGCTATCTTATCCCTGTTTTTGTGGATGAAAATTAATTCGACTCTTTCGGACCGTAAAAATATTATACGACAACAAAATGCTCCTTTTACGGAGCATTTTTGCTAAAAAGAGACTTTCCCATTCTTTTTCTCCAGACATAATTTCCCGAGCTGTTTTTTGGTATAGTTCCCTTTGTCTCCGATAAACCGGACAATTTCCGCGATGCCCCCTTCGGAAAGTCCGATAGTCCCATTATTGGCGTGTTCATAGATGTATCGGATCGTTTCTCTCTGTAAAAAAGGAGAGAGAATCTGAAAATCATCGACCATAAAGGAGGATTCTCCTCGAAGAAAAATCTCCACTTGTGAATCGATAAACTCTCCGAGCTCGGACATATATTTCATAAAAGATGCCATATTTTTCCGGTACTCCGGGTTGATGCGCTCAAATTCGTTGATGATATTGAGTCGCAGGTGATTGCGGAGATAGATATCATCGGTATTGGTCGAGTCCAGTCGATAGGGAATACTCTCTTTTTCCAGTTTCTTCAGAATCTCGGTTTTTGAAGTATCGAGAAGTGGCCGGAGTATATACCGATTTTGTTCTGGAACCCCCATAAGCCCATGTATCTTGCTTCCACGAATCAGATTGAACATAATAGTCTCTATACTGTCATCCAGATGATGAGCAGTAAGAATATATTTTGCGCTGTACTTTCCGCGAATCTGTTCGAGAAAGGTATATCTCTCGATGCGCGCCGTTTCTTCGATTCACTTTTTCATCTCGCAGGCGATGCTCGCTATGTCTTTTTTTGTGCTACTGAAGACCAGATGGTTTTTTTCGCAAAAATCTCGCAAAAATTCCTCATCCCCTTCGCTTTCCATGGCCCGTAGGCAGTGGTTGAAGTGAGCGACGATGAGGTGCTCATTTGGATGGATTTTCATAACTTCCGAGAGCAGATACATACTATCTGGACCTCAGGAACAGGCGATTATAAGGATATCGCTCGGGGTCAGTTGGTATTTTTGAAAGAAATTTTTGAGCATAGATTTTTATTTTTTAAAAGACATCCGTTCTTTATTGAGCTGTCTGACAAAGTCGAGGAAACAATCATCGGGAGCCACTTTGTTGAGTATTGTTTTTTTACATTGTATACATTGGTGTTGTATCATATATCCTTTATTTTTCCGATAATCTATATCTATCGGTTGCATCTTCCCGTGACAAGGGGATGCTCGGTCTCATGGATCTATAGCATCGACATGTTTTGAACAGAGGCAAAAAGGACAATGATTACGTGCCGACCCCTCCGGATGGATAGTAATGGATTTATGACAATAGTCACACTCAAAAGATTCATTATGCATTATAAAAACCATACTCTATGATTCAGTGTTATTATTAAAATGGTTTGCAAATTTTCCAAGAAAATGTATGAGCCTGGTTTCATCAAATGGGTACTTTTGCATGAGACTGCCGAGAGATTCTGTAGAATTATTAAGCGCTATGTAGTAATCTCCTTCCCGAACCATGACATCAAAAAGAGCTCCGTCTTGATTCCACGTAAAGACTCATTCACCATCAGCGAGTGCATTTTTTTTCATGATACGATTCAAAAAAAAATCGATATTCCCGATAACACGATCTCGCCAATTTTTATCGGCAAGGGCATTTTTTCAGTATTCCCTATGGTACACAAGCTCATATCCGGAATGGAGTCTTCGAAGGATGAGTATTTCATCGAAAAGAAGAAAAGAAAATTCCTCTGTAAGACTTTTGAAAAAAGCGTCCGTCTCTTTGGGGAAATCTATAAGCAGGCACGACCGGACAGTCGTTAGGGATTGTTTTTTTCTGAAGAGGAATCCAAACATAATTTAGCGGGTTTTAAAGAAGCGGACTTCCTGTCATCCTTGGTTAATGTATGTCGTATTTTCACGGAGTATCTGCCATACTTTGTACGGATGTGGTATAAAATGAATGGTTCTTACTTCATCTTTCTGCTGTTCCATAATGAGGTGTCCATATCCAAAAATATTTGCGAAAAGACCATGACATTCCACATCAATTTTCATAACCTTTCAGAGATCCATGATTTCGAGATCTTCCTGAAGTATGAGGGAACTATTGAGGATGATAAATTTATCGCGAACGATAATAACGAGTCGATTGTAGTATCGTATGATTCAGAGTATGAGCTGGATAAATCCATAGTTTACCAAAAGAAATATGACTGGAAAAAACACATAATTGACCATATCGGAAGCATCTTTGTTCAGATCTTGTTTATATACCAAAAGGGAAGCAAAAAGTATCCCTACTATGACAATCAAAAAGAGAAATTTTGCTACGAGATACAGAAAATAGATAAAATGTCTCGTGATGATAGTATAATTCTCTTCTACAAGAATATCCATATGAAGGAATTATAAAAGAGTAAGAATGCTTATGATGGAAATCGCGAACAAGAGGACAAAAAGAATACGAACGATAATTTTGAGTTTCCGGTCTATAATCCTGAGTCCATCCTCTCAAATTGGCCAGAGTTTCTCGATATGGCGTTTGTGTATGTAATTGAGACGGATTTCAAAAAAGGTGACTATGAGGATAAATGAAAAAATGTAGATACTCAGGATGATAATCTGAAACTCGGTTATTGGCATGATTTCTCTGGTTAATTTGGGAGATAGGATGTCAAACTGATTGTATTATAATGATATTCATATTTTTGCAATACCAATTATTATATGATAGAATGTTCTCAAATATATCGTTTACATCATCTCCGTTTATGCCGATAAAAAATGAAGAAGACTTTAAAAAGATAAAAGAAGCCCTTCAGAAAGAGGATGTTTGATTTCATTCCGATAAATTTCAAGAGCTCAAACGTTTTGTTCGGGAGGCTCTTTTGAAGCAAGATTCCGACACGGCATTGACCCTTATTACCAAGGGGGCTCTTTCTCTCGGAGGATCCGACATTCATTATGATGTAAAATCCGTATCCGTGGAGGTGCGACTCCGAATCGATGGGAATCTCGTGACGATATTCGATCTCACTACCGCCGAATACAAGCTGGTTTTGGAGCGACTCAAATACAAATCCAATATGAAGCTGAATCTGACACAGATTCCACAGGATGGGAAATATCGCATCGAAGATTCTGGCGATAGGATTGATGTGCGTGTTTCTATACTTCCCGTAAAACTCGGGGAGAATGTCGTGTGTCGAATTCTCGATTCCACCAATTCAATTCCACAGATGAGTGAGCTCGGATTTATGTGGACTTCCAAACGTCAGATTGAGAAAAGCACCAGCAAGAAAAACGGGATGATTCTCGTTACTGGGCCGACGGGAAGCGGAAAGACTACAACGCTTTATTCTATTCTCTCGACACTCAATACCTCGGACAAAAAAGTTATCACTCTCGAAGATCCCATCGAGTATGAACTTGAGGGGGTGGTACAATCGGAAGTAAACGAAAAAAACAATTATACCTATGCGAGCGGACTCAAGGCGCTCCTTCGTCAGGATCCGGACGTTATCATGATCGGAGAAATACGTGACCTGGAAACGGCGGATATCGCTGCACAAGCCTCTCTTACCGGACACCTGGTTCTCTCTACTCTCCACACGAAAAGTGCATCGGAGACGATAGAACGTTTGACAAATATGGGACTTCCCTCATATGTCCTTGCCTCATCTATCGATATCATTATCGCTCAGCGATTGGTTCGAAAGATTTGTTCGCATTGTTCGGAATCGTACGAGGCAACACCGGAGGAAAACGATATCATCAAATGGATGATGCAAGACATAGGAATCGAAGCAGTTTCAAAAGCGAAAAAAAACGGGTTCACTCTTCATCGCGGACGCGGGTGTGAACACTGTGGATATACCGGATTCAAGGGGCGAGTCGGCATCTTTGAGGTACTCTATTTCTCTGATGAAATTCGCTCACTTATCCGTCAAGGAGCGAGTCCAGCAGAGATACTCAAAAAAGGACGAGAACAAGATTTGATACTGATGCGTGAAGACGGAGTTCTGAAGGCAATGCGAGGAAAAACAACTCTGGAGGAGTTATTTAGCGTGATCGATTAAAAACTATTTACAAAATACAAAAAAAGCTATACTTCCATTTGAAAATAGAGCTTTTTTTATTTCCTCGACAAAATATCTTGTATGGTACAAATATCTCAAAATAATCTCCTTGTCATCTTCGGTGCTACGGGAGATCTTGCCAAGCGCAAGCTTATACCGGCACTTTACTCTCTCTATAGCCAAAAAGCACTGGAGCATACCTCTGTTCTCGCAATCGGGAGAAAGTCTTTTGGCTCCGAAGAATTTCGCACTTATCTCAAATCCGATTCTATCATATCGGCTGAATCCGTGAGTGATAGAGATGAATTTTTGAAAAAAATAGACTATCTGGAACTTCCGATGAATGAGCCAGCCGGATACGAACCACTTCGGGAACTTATTCATTCGCATCCAGGAAAAAATATTACTTTCTATCTTTCTGTACCGCAGGAACTCTTTGAGCCGATCGTTTCCGGGATTGCTCATATAGGACTCAACACTCCTTCCTCTCGGGTGGCATTTGAAAAACCGTTTGGATCCGACCTGGAGAGCGCCACGAAATTAAACGCATTTGTTGCATGAGCTTTTTCTGAAGATCAGATTTTTCGAATTGATCATTATGTCGGGAAAGAGACGATTCAAAACATCCTCGCTTTCCGGTTCGCGAATTCGCTCTTCGAACCGGTTTGGAATAACCATTATATCGACAATATTCAGATTACCGCCACCGAATCGCTTGGCGTGGAAAGTCGCGGAGCTTACTACGATCATGCCGGAGCACTTCGGGATATGGTGCAGAACCACCTCTTTCAGGTACTCGCCCTTGCTACTATGGAACCGCCCCATACTCTCACAAGCACTGCCATCCATGACGAGAAAGTAAAGGTTATTCGTTCGCTTCGGCTCGGAAAAGATCTCGCATCGCATGTCGTTTTCGGTCAATACACGGGCTATAAAAATGAATGATGAATACCGGAATCTTCCCGGACGGAAACATTTGCCGCTCTTCGTCTCGAGGTTCACAATTGGCGACTCAAGGGTATACCGATCTATCTGCGAACTGGAAAAGCACTCGCCGAGAAGAAAACAAAGGTGGTTATAGAATTCCGAAAAAATGCGTCCATTCTCTATAATGAGCAGGATGAACTTGACCGAAACCGTATCATATTTGAGATATCGCCTTATGAGGGAATCTCCGTCGGTTTTAATGTGAAAGAATATGGAGAGGCGAAAAAAACTCGTGCGGTTTGGTCTGAATTTATCCAAACTAAAGAGGGGCCGGAGGCATATGAACGAATCCTTTCGGATCTCCTTTTGGGTGATCATACGCTCTTTACCCGCTGGGATATGATCGAAGAATCTTGGAAGATTGTCGATCATCTCGTTAATTGCAAAGAACACTGTCCCATGTTGTACCCCTATGAGATCGGAGGAAATGGGCCGACTGCTGCTAATAGTCTTTTGGAGGTTGATGGAAGGGAATGGTTTTAAGAATCAGTTTTTTTAAAAGTCGTATTTCATGCAAATAATCCATTCTCCGAATCCCGTCAATCTTGCCCGAGAAGCTGTTTGAGTTTTTCTTCTTATGCTTCAAACAATCGGAGAAAAACAATCGACCGTTACTGTGGGTCTTTCCGGAGGAACTTCACTTTTGCCCTTTTACGAGACTCTGAGAAACTCTTTTTCTTCTGTGGACGCGAACCTTCGCCAAAAAATCCGATTTGCGTTTCTCGATGAACGGTTCGTTCCGCTCGACCATTCGGATAGTAATTATCGACTCCTTTCCGAGGTGTTTTTCACTCCGCTCCTCGAAAAACATCTTTTGTCGGCACGACAAATTCTTCCTGTTCGGACAGATGTGATTAATCCAACAACAGAATATTCTTCCCGAGTTCCCCAGATTGATATCGGGCTCTTCGGAGCCGGTCCAGATGGACATATCGCTTCGCTCTTTCCAAATCATCCATGACTTCGGGAGAGAAGCGAGGGATATATCCTCGTTCATGATTCACCGAAGCCTCCATCGGATCGGATTTCCGTTTCGGTTCCGTACGTCCAA
>DNKW01000027.1:7288-7530 GCA_003488655.1 Candidatus Altimarinota bacterium
ATTAATAGAGAACAGTGCCCGGCAAAATATCTTCTCGGGTGTAAAGAATGTGTGATAGTGACGGATTTGAAGAAATAAAAAAATCACGAGAATTCCCGTGATTTTTTTATTGAGAGAGACTATTTTTCGTCCCACTGAGTATGGAATATTCCTTCTCTGTCAGTCCGTTCATAGGTATGAGCTCCGAAATAGTCTCGGAGGCCTTGGAGATAGTTTGCCGGGTGTTTATTGTCGGTCATGGC
>DNKW01000055.1:0-3441 GCA_003488655.1 Candidatus Altimarinota bacterium
GATAAGATTTGCCATTCTAGGCAAATCTTCCCCGATTCATTTCATTCATCGGTATCACTGCGGTTTCGAATCCCTCTCTATTTCAAAATTTGCCACATAAAAACCCCCTTTCGGGGGTATTTTGTGACAAATGGTTGGGAATGAGGGATTCGAACCCCCGATGCCGGAGTCAGAGTCCGGAGCCTTACCACTTGGCTAATTCCCAATAGAATTGATAATGAGATTTCAGGGTTCTCACCCTGCGGGATTCTCACCCCCGAATGCCGGACTGCAGAGTCCTATGCTTACCACTTGGCTAATTAAGAGTAGATTTGGCACGGCGGGGATTATATGAAAAAAAAGAGGATACGCAAATCTTTCTCTTACAAAATATTAGAGCATGCTTCCTTTTGTCGCATGTATAAAAAATTCTCGACAAACCGTTTTCTTGGAAAGCTTCATAAGAAAGTGTGCAAGCCAGAGAGGCACTCACTCTTTTTCTTCTCAGGTTTTAGAGAACTCAAAAATAATAACATCTCTGAGGTTCTCGGGAATGGGTATGTTTGTATTGAGATGTTGCTCTTCGCAGAAATTCTCATATTCAGTGGTGAATTGTTCTACGAGTGCATCATAGGGATCTTTTAAAATCTCATGTACCATCAGTTCCGTTTCTTGTATCTGTTCCTCGATTTCTGGAGAGGGAGTCTGTATTTGTTCGAGCAATTTCTTCGCTTCCGTGATATCACCTTTGCAAAGGTATTTTGCAAGAGTGTTGATCTGTGCTGTTCGGTAACTCGATTGACATGAGTCGACAATATAGTCGATCTCCTCGGATCTTTCTTCCAAACAATCTTTTGCTCTTTGAAGGAGATTTTCTTGATTTATAGGGGTGTTTACGGACATGGGAGAGATATTTTCATAATAAAACGCTCTTACTATATCATATAGTGGTAAAAAGTGCAAAAAATTCCGAAGATTTTTCTTGTTTTGACCTTTTTCTTCTATTTCATATACTCTCATCATATAACTCTCACTTAAACATCCTCATGAATCTCTCATCTCTTACATTCATTGATTTCTCTGTCTCGGTCGTAGATAATTACGGCGATATGGGTTTCGCGGTGAATCTGGCACTCTCACTCCATGAAAGGTATCCGAATCTTTGTATCCGTTTTTTTTCGGATGACGAAATTCTCTTCCGAAAATTTTTCCCTGAAAATACCCCAGAGTGGATGGAATATATGCCGCTCGGAGCATTGAGCCAATCAAATCCTCCGCCTCCGGCGAAACTCCTATGCAGTTTCTTCGATTATCCGATCCAAAAGGAGTATCTTGCTAAATTTCCATACTCGAAAACGATCGTATCGTTTTCGTATTTCCTCCTTCACAGTTGATTGGAATCGCTCCATAGAACCAGATATTCGCTCGAAAGCGGATACGATACGGTTATTCACTTTATTCCCTCACTTTTGCCATGAGGATGAGGGATTATCATCAATCCTCTTATTGAGAAGGGAAAGAGAGAACTTTTAAAATCATCGAAAATAGAGGCAAGGAGAAAATTTTTAGAATGTCATGCATTGCAAGGAGTATGCGAGAAAAAATGGATTTCCGTTTTCGTGTATCGGGATACTTTGGAAAATATAGCGGAGAGCATATATTCCGCATCGGAAGACACAGTGTTCTTTATCTTCTGAGATGATTCTGGACTCATAGAGAAAAAGAATGAAAACATCATCCATATGCCGTTCCTTTCTCTCACGGATTACGGCGTATTCCAAAATCTCTGCGATGCGAACATAGTCCGAGGGGAGAATAGCCTCTGTCAGGGGCTTATCTCGGGGAAGCCCGTGCTTTGGG
Organism: Candidatus Altimarinota bacterium; assembly: GCA_003488655.1. Lineage (GTDB taxonomy): Bacteria > Patescibacteriota > Gracilibacteria > BD1-5 > UBA2023 > UBA1545. The sequence continues at coordinate 1,840 of DNKW01000055.1, forward strand.
ATATCTATAAGGAGTCCAATGGTGCACACGAGGAGAAGATAGAGGATTATTGCTCGTTTCTCGGGAAGCAATTTTCTGGGACTGAATGGACGGAATATGCCCGGATGATGCGGGGATTCAATGAAACTGAGGAGAGAGGGGAATTCTTCTCAGATTTCGTTTCGGGATATGAGGGATATGGGGAAGTTTTCGGAGAAATTTCGGAGTACGTGAGAAGGGAGTGTGACTTGGTCGAGAAACTGGAGGAGATTTTAGAAAAATAAAAAAAATTGTCATTCCCGTGAAGACGGGAATCTACCTTGTATTTGTTGATTTTTAAATAAGCCCGATTTTCAAGTTTTCCATAAAAGGTAGATTCCAGATATTTTCTGGACAAAATTCAGTCGTTTCTGTAAGTTCAAACTTCAGAAAATTCTGGAATGACAAACCAAATAAAATACTCATCAAATTTCGATGAGTATTTTACAAAAGATTTTTTTATCCTGGACGTGGTACCCCTTGAGGGTATTGCCACGCTACGCTCGCAATGACAAAGAACGAGTTTTTCAAAGCATTTGACTATTTCGCTCGTTCCTGGTATTCGCCCGTTTCCGTATTCACCATGATATCTTCTCCGGCATCCACGAATCCTGGAATTTTGATAGCGTATCCGGTGTTGGTTACCGCATCCTTGGTAATCTTCCCGTCGGCGGTATTTCCTTTGACGCTCGGATCACACTCAGCAACGGTGAGTCGTACCGTGAGGGGGAGAAGGATTCCGACGAATTTTCCTTCGTACTGCTGTACATCGACTCGAAGTCCTTCCGTGAGGAACCATTTCATATCTCCGATATTTTCTTCGGAGAGCTCGATCTGTTCATAGGTTTCTTGATTCATAAAGGCGTACATTCCCCCCGATTCGTAGAGGAATTCGAATTTAGAACGATCGAGAAGTACATCCTCAAATTTGTCTTCTCCGTCGAATACGCGGTCCACGGAATTCCCTTGTAGGAGATTCTTGAGACGCATTTTGATGTTAGTCGCTCCTCGTCCTCCGCGGTGGATTTCGTATTTTACTACGAGCATCAGGTCGTTTCCTATCTTGATTACCGTACCCGGACGGGATTGCATAGCTGTTTTCATTGAAAAAAAGTTGAAAAATTAAACCTCGGGATTATATGGATTTTTTATAAAAAGCAATGGGAAAAATATTTCTCCCCTCAAAAAATAATAGCCCCCGAACCGAATCCATGGAAGGGGCTATCATTTTCGCGAGAGTTATATGTCAAGGATTTGTTGAATGGCTCTGCTTACTTTCTCCGCTGCTATGAGGTCGTCCCGTTCGTCTATACTGAAACGGATTTCCTCCATATCGGGAACTTTTTCTATGTTTTTTCCATGTGGTCTCATAGGTATCGAAATGGGTTTATCGAAATAAAAGAAATGGGGTAAGGAAATAAAATGGTTGTGATTTTTTGCGTGCGCACGCGGGACATAGGATAGTCTATTTTATTCTCCTTTTCAAGGGGGATTTTCACTTTTCTCAAATTTCTTCGAGTAAAAGTAGCAGAGTTCGTTTCCATTGTAGAGTTTGCGGTTTTTCCAGAGATTCGGTCTCGTATA
>DNKW01000055.1:3559-4438 GCA_003488655.1 Candidatus Altimarinota bacterium
AAGAGGGAAGTGTTTTTCGTGAAAACGATGGAGATATCTTTGTAGAGCAAATCCAAATCATAATCCTGGAGACGGATTCCATATGGAGGATTGGAAACCAAAGCTCCGGAAATATATTCGGAAACATACTCTTTGAAGTCTTTGTTTGAAAAAGTAACCGTATCCGCAACTCCGGCTCGTTTGGCATTATTTGTGGCGATTCGCACCGCTTCAGAATCGGTATCGCTTCCGGTGATGGCGTATGTTCTGTCAGTCATGATTTTCGCTTTTGCCTGAGCTTTCACTTGCTTGAAAAAGTCCGCACTGTACCATGGAAAATATTCTCCTGCAAAGCTTCTCTCTATTCCCGGTGCGATATTTCGCGCAATCATTGCCGCCTCGATGGCAATGGTTCCGGAACCGCAGAATGGGTCGAGAAACGGTTCTTTGTAGCGCCACCCGGAGAGCATGACGAGTGCTGCGGCGAGCGTTTCCTTGATGGGTGCTTCGAGCGCTTCGGTTCGGTATCCGCGTTTGTGGAGCGGTTCTCCCGAAGTGTCGAGGAGGAGAAGGAGGGTATTTTCTCGAATGAGCGCGAAGATATGGATTCCTCTTACTTTATCATCCTCTCGGAGGATACTTTCGCGGTCTCCGGTAATCTTCGTTACGATTGCTTTTTTGATGGTTTTTTGAATCGCGGGAATACTCTCCAATTCGGATTTGACCGACACGGCATCGACGATAATCGGTGCATCCTTTGGGATGTATTTCCGCCAATCAATCGCACCGGTCGCATCGAAAATCTCGTCAAACGACCGAGTCCGCTTCTCGGCAAGCACGAGGTAGACACGGTTCCCGGTCCTGATCCAGACATTGAGCTCCGCCATGAGGCTCTCGGGT